>NZ_CBFHAZ010000004.1:0-130916 GCF_965653655.1 Pseudomonas onubensis
CGAAGGCGGTGGGTCAGTCAATTCATCTGTCACTGACCCACCGCATTCGCGAGCAAGCCCGCTCCCACATTTAGATCGCGTTACGTCAGGATCACGTCAATGCAGGTGATTGGACGCGCAGGCCTTACAATGAGCGGGTGCAGGCTCGGGCACTTATCATGACCGCTCACTTATTCCCAGGCTGGGGCTTTAAATGGACATCAAGCAACTCAAATTCCTGATCGCGCTGGAGCAGACCCGGCACTTCGGCCAGGCGGCTGCGCGCTGCCACATCACCCAGCCGACTCTGTCGATGCGCCTGCGCAATCTGGAGGATGAGCTGGGCCTGGAGCTGGTCACCCGTGGCCAGCGTTTCGAAGGCTTCACCCAGGCCGGCGAGCGCGTGCTGGCCTGGGCCAGAACCCTGCTCGCGGCGCATGACGGTTTGTTTGCCGAAGCGGCGGCATGTCGTGGGCAGTTGGTGGGCAGCCTGCGCCTGGGCCTGGTGCCGCTCAGCGGGTTCAACTCGATCAGCTACATCCAAAGCCTGTCCCATACATTTCCAGAGCTCAAGTTCAGCCTGTCGTCGATGAGCTCGGACAAGATCATCGAAGGCCTGGGCACCAACCAACTGGATTTGGGCGTGTGTTACCTGGACCACGTAAACCCCAATTACCTGGAGGTTTTCGAACTGGGCGAGACCCGCGTCGGCCTGTTGTACGACACGCGCCACTTCCAGTTCGAAGGCACCGAAATGAGTTGGGAAGATGCCGCGCAATTGCCCCTGGGGATGATCAGCAATGGCATGCACTATCGAAAATCCATTGACCTGAGCTTCCGCAGCCGTGGCCTCGACCC
The DNA here is from genome assembly GCF_965653655.1 of Pseudomonas onubensis. Classification (NCBI taxonomy): domain Bacteria; kingdom Pseudomonadati; phylum Pseudomonadota; class Gammaproteobacteria; order Pseudomonadales; family Pseudomonadaceae; genus Pseudomonas; species Pseudomonas onubensis. The sequence goes on from NZ_CBFHAZ010000004.1 coordinate 838, forward strand.
GCAACCCATTCTCGAAAGCGATTCGACCTATCAGCTGTTCCAGGCGATCCACGAAGGCTTTTGCTGCGCGATCATGCCGCTGGACAGCGGCATGGAAAACCCGATCGAGAACCTCGCCTTCATCAACCTGCCGGACGCCAGCGTACTCGCGCCACTGGGGTTGGTGATGCGCAAGACCGAACCGCGCTCGGCCATCGCCGAGAAGTGTTTTGCCCACGCCAAACAAGTGTTTGCCGCCAAGGGCACGCACTGACGCGAAAGGACGAACACTCTCACTGTGGCGAGCAGGCTTGCCACAGGTCCAGCGTCGCACCACAGTTAGTAGATAACTGTGCAAGATGACGAATGGCTCAGTTCGACACTTGCTCAAGGAAAATCAGTTGCAGCGGCTCACTGAGCAAGTCATCGGCCGTGGCTGCAAATTGCTTGAAGTACGGCGTGGCAAAATGCGCATCCAGGGCCGCCTGGTCCTTGAACGCTTCACGCATGTAGAAGGTGCCAGGCGCATCGCGCAGCTCAAACAGCACATAGTCGAGGTTACCGGGCTCGGTGCGCGTTGGCGCAATCAGGGCCAACAAGCCGTGTTTGAGGGCCTGCTGTTTGCCGGGTTTGGCTTTGAGCACGGCGATGGAAACCAAGGGTTTTGGCATAGGGGTCGCTCCGTCAGGGGAATGGCTCGCACACCCTGCAATCAACAGCGCAAGCAGGGTAAAACTCATCGTTTTGAGGACCATTTGGATATCCGTCGCAGGTGTGTGAGGAGATATCCAGCCTAATGAAACCCCCGTCGCGTTAGCCATCCGCCAGGGGCGCATACACTTTCAATGAAATATTGAAAGCAACTCAAGCACCACTCGGTCAAAAGTGGGAGCGGGCTTGCTCGCGAAGAGGCCGTGTCAGTCACAGATGTTTTGACTGACCCACTGCATTCGCGAGCAGGCCCGCTCCCACATTTGGCGCGCACTGCATCAAGAGGATGTGTTGCTGCCCTACGCCCAAGCCATCGCCACTCCAGCCAGGTACAACCCCACGCCGAACACTGCGTGACTGATCACACTGCGCAGGCAGTTCTTGGCCGGCGTGGGTGTCTTGGAGGAGGCAAACCCCGCGCCCATGGCGGGTTGAATCAAAAACAGCGGAACGGCCACGGTGGCGATACCCAATACCAATGCCGCAGGGGCCTTCAAGCGTGCCAGGCACGTAGGCGCGAGCCAGGCACGTTAGTGTTCAGTTGCCCCTTTGCAGGCAGCCGATCAAGGTCTGGATGAAGCCTTGCAGCGCAGTGGGCAGCGCGCGTTTAGGCATGGTCAGCACCTGGACCGTGCGGTCGGCAAATCGCGGGTTCGACAGCGGCACCGAGACCAGGTCACTGCCGTCGTTGACCCGCTGGCTGATCGCGCCACCAAACGCGATGGTGTCGGAATGGCGCACAAACTCATGGATCGCGCCGGAGTAGTTGCAGGTCATCACATGGTTGAACTGCAGCTTTTCCATTTCGCACACCAGGTCAAACAGCTGCCGCAGGGTTGTGCCTTTGGGGGTCAGCGCCAAGGGGAACGGCAGCAGCGCACGCATCGGCAATGTCTTGAGCGACGACAGCGGATGGCCGGTACGCATCAGCGCGCGGATCGCCGAGCGGCCTGAATAGAGGATCTCGACGCCATCAGTGGGCGCGGTGCTGAACGTCAGCCCTACATCGGCATCGCCACGTTTGATTTTTTCCGCGCATTCAAGCGGCGACATCACCTCCAGCACGTACTGGAAGTCCGGGGCTTGCTGGTAGTGCTGGATCAGCACATGGGGCAGGAAATAACGCGAAAGGCCCTCCGTGGACACCAGGCGAATCACCCGCGCACCGGGGTAATCGCCGCCGCGCAGCTCCGACAGCAACGCTTGCTCTTCCAACGACGCACGTCGGGCATGGTGGGCCAGTGCGTTACCCGCCGCCGTCGGTTCCATGCCCCGTGGCCGGCGCTCGAACAACGCCACACCGACACTCTCTTCCAGCAATGCGATCTGGCGGCTGACCGCGCTGGGCGCGATGTGCAAACGCTCACCGGCGGCGGCCAGGGAGCCGGAATCGAATACGGCCAGAAAGTAACGGTAATCCACGGGCGTTTTCCTTAAAAAAGCATCTATTAATTAGAAGCCACTCTTCAAAAAACAGCAATATACAGTCTGGTAGGTGACTTCTATATTGGCCTGAATCTTTCAGCCTCAGTGGATCGCTTATGTCCAAGCAACAGGCACTTGCCAGTGTTCGCCAGCACTTCTGCGCCGGCCATTTTGAAGCCGACCTGCGCCGCCGTGTGGCGATTCGCAGTGAAAGCCAGGCACCCGGCCAGGCGCCCGAATTGGCGCGTTATCTGCGCGATGAAATGCAGCCGGCGCTGGAGCGCATGGGCTTTGCCTGCCAGCCGCTGACGAACCCGACAGGCGCAGGCCCATTGCTGTTTGCGGAGCGCCACGAAAGCGCAGACCTGCCGACCGTGCTCACCTATGGGCATGGCGATGTGGTCCTGGGTTACGCCGAGCAATGGCGTGAAGGCCTCGACCCTTGGGTGCTGACGCTAGAAGGTGATCGCTGGTATGGGCGCGGCACCGCCGACAACAAGGGCCAGCACAGCATCAACCTGGCGGCGCTGGAAGCGGTGATCAACGCTCGCCAGGGGCGACTGGGGTTTAACGTCAAGGTGCTGTTTGAAACCGGTGAAGAGTGCGGTTCGCCCGGCTTGCGTGAGGTCTGCACGGCTCACCAGGCGCTGCTGCACGCCGATGTGTTTATCGCTTCAGACGGTCCACGCCTGAACGACAGCCGCCCGACGCTATTTCTCGGTTCTCGCGGTTCGGCGCTGTTCTCCTTGCAGGTGCAGGCCCGCGACAAAGGCCTGCACTCTGGCAACTGGGGCGGCGTGATGTCCAACCCCGCCGTGGTGCTGGCCAACGCGTTAGCCAGCCTGGTGGATCAGCATGGGCGCATTCGCTGCCGAGGGCTGGTACCGGCATCGATCCCCGACTCGGTGCGTGAAGCCATCCATGACTTGGGCATTGATCAACACGCGCTCGGCCGCCCACTGGATTTGGATTGGGGTGAGCCAGGGCTGACCCTGGGCGAACGCCTGTTTGCCTGGAACACCCTGGAGATTCTGGCGTTTACCGCCGGCAACCCTGCCAAGCCGGTAAATGCCATTCCACCGTCAGCCATCGCGCATTGCCAACTGCGTTTTGTGGTCGGCACCGATTGGCAGAACCTGGAGCAACTGCTGCGCCAGCACCTGGACGCGCAGGGTTTTCACAGCGTGAACATCGTGATCGATCGGTGCACACCCAGCACGCGCCTGGACCCGGACAATGCCTGGGTGCGCTTCGCCAAAAAAGTCATCAGCGACACCACGCCCAGGCAGGTCGCGGTGCTGCCCAACCTTGCCGGTACGCTGCCAAACGACATTTTCGCCGATGTGCTGGCGCTGCCGACCGTGTGGGTTCCGCACTCCTACCCCGGCTGTTCGCAGCATGCGCCCGATGAACACCTGCTGGGTTCGGTGGCACTCGAAGGCCTGCAGATCATGACGGCCCTGTTCTGGGAACTGGGCGACATCGCGCACTCGCGCGCCGAATAAAAACAATGGGCTCGACCCTTTGCCTCTGCCGCTCACACACTTACAAAACCAGGAGCGTCGAACATGACAGCGTTATCACCCACCCTTGTTACACCGGCGGTTGAACCGGCCAAATCCATCTGGAAACCGGTCGGCGCCGCTTTGATCGGCAACACCCTTGAATGGTTTGACCTGTCGGTCTACGCCTACTTTGCGTTGACCATCAGCAAGGTATTCTTCCCCGCCGCAGACCCGGCCGTGTCATTGTTCCTGGCCTTCGCGACCTTCGGTATTTCATTCCTGATTCGCCCACTGGGCGCTGCGGTGCTGGGTTCGTATGCCGACCGCCAAGGGCGCAAGAAAGCCTTGAGCCTGTCCATATTGCTGATGCTGATCGGCACCGCCATGATCGCGGTAATGCCAGGCTACGCAAGCATCGGCATCATCGCACCCATCGGCATTTTGTTTGCCCGCCTGCTGCAAGGCTTCTCCGCCGGCGGCGAGTTTGGCAGTTCAACCGCGTTCATGATGGAACACGCGCCGCAAAAGACCCGCAACTTCGTCGCCAGCCTGCAATTTGCCAGCCAGGGTTTTGGTGTGGTGATTGCCTCGTTATTCGGCTACTTCCTGACCACATGCCTTAACGATCAACAGATGCTCGACTGGGGTTGGCGCGTGCCGTTTTTGTTTGGTTTGATCCTGGGGCCGGTGGGGCTTTATATCCGCCGCACGGTGGATGAGTCACCCGACTTCAAGGAAAGCGCGCCGGGCTCGCAGCCGTTAAGGGACGTACTGTATTCACAGAAGACCTTGTTGCTGGTGGCCATGGGCGTGTTGATCGTGTCGACGGCCTCCAACTTCATGATCAAATACATGCCGTCCTATGCCGCCACCACCTTGAACATTCCCCAGTCATCAGGCTTTTTGGCGACCCTGACCGGGGGCTTGATCCTGACCCTGGTCACACCGGTTGTCGGCTTCATTACCGGCTTTGTCAGCCGTATCAAGATCATGCTGTGGGCGTCGATCCTCTATATGTTGATGATCGTTCCGGCGTTCATGTGGCTCAATACAGTTCCCAGTGCCACCTCGCTGCTGCTGGTTGTGTCGATGATGGCATTGATCAAGGCCGTGTACTTCGCACCACTGGCCTCACTCATGGCGGATGTGTTCCCTGTGCAGACCCGCGTCACGGGCATGTCGCTGAGCTACAACCTGTCGGTAACGATCTTCGGCGGGTTTGCACCGGTGATCGCCACGGGGCTGATCGCGATGACGGGTTCGCAACTGGCCCCCAGTTTTTATCTGATCCTGGCCGCCGCCCTGAGCATCAGTGCCTTGTGGGTCGCCAAACGGAGGTTAAGACTGCGATAGCAACGCGCGCTACCAAAACCCTGCCCTACCAAAACCAATAGGGCAAAAACTTGGGTGTCGGCTCACCGGCCAACTCCAGGTGGTAAGTAATCGAATTAAAGAAGAACATATCCAGGATCAGGAAGGCTGCAGCACCAAAACACAACAGCAAGAACTCCCGCTGTGGATGTATAGCGCCTGTTTACTCAGCTTAGTAAGTTCTGAACAACAGCTGAATAACTGTTAATAAAAGCACTGATCAACTAACACAGGTATTGATTTTTTTACTTATAAACTCGGCTGCGCCGTGAAGTAACGCCCAGGCGTCACCCCAAACGTGCGGCGAAACAGTGCGATGAAGGCACTGACGTTGTCATAGCCCAACTCCAACGCGACACGCGTGACCGGCGCGCCCGTGGCCAGCCTTTCCAGCGCGCGCAACAAACGCACGCGCTGACGCCACGCGGTAAAGCTGAACCCGGTTTCCAGCACAAACCGACGCGTCAGGGTGCGCGGGGCGATGCCCGCCCAGGCCGCCCATTCCTGCAGGTGGCGCTCGTCGTCCGGGCAATCGGACAGCGCCTCGGCGATCTTGCGCAGGCGCGCATCCTGAGGCATCGGCAAGCCCAAGGTCACACGGGGCAGTGTGCGGATCTCATCCACAATCACCCCGGCCAAGCGTCGCTGCGCAGCATCCAGCTCAGCGCTCTGCCAGTCGGCAGCGCGCAACACCGCCTCACGCAAAAGGCCGGAGGTGGCGAGGATGCAAGGCGTATCCGGCAGCTCCACACAGCCCTGCGGCGACACATAGACACTCCAGCCTGCGAAGGGGCCATGGGAGCACGCACCATGGGAGATATTCGGCGGGATCCACACCGCATGGGTGGCCGGCACCACCCACTGGCTGGCGCCGGCGTCCACCGACAACAAGCCCTGGCTTGTGCCCAGTAACTGCCCACGCCCATGGCAATGGCGCTCGGTGATACGCCGTTCAGCGTCCACTCGGACCACGGTGACCACCAGCGGGTCATCGACAGCAGCCAGTACCGAAGAGGGAATTAACGGAGTGGGCATAAGTGGCCTTAACAGACTATTGATTGTCTTCGATAGCGTACTCAGGCCAGATTGGCGCGTCTATAGTCGCAGCCTCTCCTCCCAGGAATACACAGCATGCGCGCCGAAGAACTGTTACCCGATGACCAGAATCAGACCGAACGCCACGGCGTTGTCATCCGCAAAGGCAGCGTGGGCGCCTTTCTGGTGAATGCCCAGGCCTGGTGTGACCCAAACACCGATGCACAGCTGCGAACTGTCGCCGAGCAAGACCTGCTGGCGTTGCTGCCGGCATTACGCGCGCTGGGGCTATTCGAGGTGTTTACGATTCGAGACCCGCAGTTGCAGCGCCTGGTGGATCAGTATTGAGCGCACGATTGGCGGGCGGGTTACTACCAGGATGCAGCCGATCTGCCGGCGCAATACGCCCGTGCGGATGGCGGCGCGCAGTTGAGTTATACAACCCAGCCTACGTAATGCCAGCCAGCTATGCGTTCGACCTGACAAGCATTGACCCGTGGCGAGGGAGCTTGCTCCCGTTGGACTGCGTAGCAGTCCCATTTTTGCGGCGGCTGCGCGCCCCAGCGGGAGCAAGCTCCCTCGCCACATTTGCATAACGACAAAACCCGAACTACTGTATTTATATACAGCCATCAAGTGAAGCCACTTTTGCGCTGTAGAAAAACAGCGCTATGACGGCGGTCATACGCTTCGGGCCATGTCGACCCGCACCCAAGCACGCACTTTACTTAAGGATGAGTAGCATGAACGACGACTTGCAGCAGTCAGGCTCTACCACAACGACCCAGACTACCGTCTCGCAGGAGCAGATCAAAACCGGCAGAGTCCTGGATTTCACCTGGGCGCCTAACGCCAACACCACCAGCACCATCGTCTCGGCAGACTACATCGACTACCAGGTCGATACCTCCCAGGGCAGCCCTACCGGCGACAGCCACTCCATTGCCCGCTTTACCTATGCCCAGGGCAAGGGTGGCGGCCAGATCAGCACACTGTTTCTGGAAGAGTTACGCGCCGGAGTCCGTGCCAACACCCAGATCGGGCTGATGGTGGGGCGCAAATGGGCGCTGGACCCCAGCACAGACGTCTCCGGCAGCATCGGCACCTATGTGCTGGAACAATTCGATGACATGCGCGCCAGTGTCAACTATGTCGGCACCTTCGCGCGCGTCTTCGCCGACCCCAGGATGGTCACCTACCACGCCGGCGGCCACGTGCACACCAGTGCCTCAATCACGGCCAGCAGGTCCTTGACCATGGCCGACTCGGGCAAGTCGATTCTGGTGATCAGCAACACTGACGTCACACTCATCCTGGGTGACAATGTGACTGAAGGGTTCAAGGCCACGCTGATCCAGGCGGGTGCCGGCAAGATCAACATTGCGGCATCGGGCAGCCACACGCTTTACAGCAACGCGGGGGTGCGAACAAATACGCTCAATCCACTCGATGAGCTGGAAGTCAGTACCTTCCCGGCCGGCCCGGTCTTCCTGGCATTCCGCGTCAGGCCTGGCGCTTGACACGCTAACGGCAAAGCGCTGGCCAAGGAGGCGCTCAAGGCCAGCGCTACCTGTATGCTGCTGATGCACTTGCCCGTTGTACTTTTTTTGAACACTGCAAACGCCTTCAACACTAACACCTTACCCATTCGCTCCAACGGTGGTTCCCATGGCCCAAGACCGACACCCGCCGGCCCCTGAAAACCGGCTAATCCGCCAGGCTACGCCTGATGACGTACGCGCCCTGGTCGAGTTGGACGCCTACGCCACAGCCCACGCTGATCGGCGCGTGTTTATCCATGACGCTGTGGTTAGCCAACGATGCCTGGTCGCCGTCACTGCCGGCGAGTGCGCGGGTTACCTGGTGTTGACTGATGACTTTTTCAGCTACGACTTTGTTGCGTTGGTAGTCGTACATCCGAAACACCAACGCCAGGGCGTGGCACTGCGGTTATTGGCGGACGCAGAAGGTTTATGTAAAACGCCTAAACTGTTTGCCTCCACCAATACCTCAAACCTGCCGTCCCAAGCCCTGCTCGCCAAGGCAGGGTTTGTAGCGAGCGGGCGAATCGAGAACCTTGATGAGCATGACCCTGAGCTTGTGTACGTCAAATTCATCAGCTGATCAACGAGCCGTTCCAGGCAGGCCAAAGCGTTCCGCGTAACCTCCAAGTGACCAGCCGTAGGCCAGGTTACGTTCCGGGTCTATGACCAGGTAATAGTCGTACCCCGCATCGTGGCAACGATAGAAACTTGCTCGGCCTGACGCCTGCACATCTTTCAAGCCACGGAAGAACTCTTCAACCTCTTGGACCCATCGGGATCTCGGCAGGCGCAATTGGTCGGCCAACAGTTTGCTACATTCCTCGGGTGGCCTACTGGAAGCGCTCGCGTAACTGAACCAGACCTCGTTCGTATCAATATCATGTGTTTCACGAATGCCAACTGCCGACGCTGGCAATTGACTGGGCAGCCACCGCCCTTGCCCTATCGCGTCGGCATCGAGCGCCGCCGCATAGGATTCGTAGCGGTTTGATGAAATGTCCAGTCGCCCGCACGCCAACAGGGCCAGTGGAACGAACAAGTAAAATAGTTTTATCCGCAAAAGCATTCAGCTACTCCACACAAAAACAAAGAGGACGGGGCAACCCTGTAAGCATGCGGCCAACCTACCCTCATGATCCTGAAGGCATTCTCATAGGGGAACAAACGGCAAAAAATACCGCTCAGTATAGTGTTGCCAGGTAGCCTCTCCCGACCGGCAAGCAGGAGGATAGCCTTTGTCCACTTCCACGCTGACTTCGCATCTTTACAGCACGCCCCGCCATACCACGCACTATCTGGAGGCGGGCCCGGCCGATGGGCCGTTGATGATATTCCTTCACGGCTGGCCCGAGCTCAGCCTGATCTGGCGCGCGCAAATCGAAGCGTTCGCTGCCCAAGGCTGGCACTGCGTCGCACCCGATATGCGCGGCTATGGTGGCTCCTCAGCGCCATCCGGCATCAACGCCTACACCCTGGAAAACATCGTGGCCGACATGGCCGAGCTGCATGACCATCTCGGTGGAGCACCTGCCATTTGGGTGGGCCATGATTGGGGCAGCGTGGTGGCGGGTGAACTGGCCGCCCATCAACCGCAGCGCAGCCGCGGCGTGGTGCTGGTGTCGGTGCCGTACTTCCCGAGCACCAACGCACTGCCCACGCTCGTCCCGCTGGTGGACCGCACGCTCTATCCGCTGGAACAGTATCCAGACGGTCAATGGGACTATTACCGCTATTACAACACCCACTTTGCGAGCGCTGTCGCTGATCTTGATGCGGATAAAGCCGCATCGCTGGCGACGATTTACCGACGCGGCGATCCGGCGAATATCACCAAGGTGGCATCTAACGCCGAAGTGACTCGCAAGGGTGGGCGGTTTGGCGAGGCGCATCGGGCGCCACCCACCCAACCCGACCCGGCGCTATGGCCGCAGGCGGACTTCGCGGCACTGGTACGCAGTTTCGAGGCGCGTGGTTTTCGCGCACCTTGCGCGTGGTACCTGAACGACGCTGCCAACATCGATTACGCCCACCGTGCGCCCAATGACGGCCGCCTGTCGTTGCCGGTACTGTTTGTGAACGGCGATTACGACCCGATGAACACCATCAGGGGTAATCGGTTGGGCGATCCCATGCGTGCGGCATGCGCAGACCTCAGCGTAACCAGCTTATCCGGTGGGCATTGGTTGCCGGTGGAGTGCAAGACCGAACTGGTTGAGGTCATAAATACCTGGCTGCAAAGTAGAAATTTTAGCGGACAGCCAGGCTAGAGGCCGACTCAATTCACCGAGACCAGTTTGAGCCCAATCACGCCTGCCAGGATCACCGCGATACAGAGTATCCGCGATAGCGACGTCGAGTCGCCCAGCAAGGCCATGCCGACATTTGAAAGGGTCCGCCGGGCCTCGAAACCCGGCGAGAGCGTATGGGATCAGGCTTTTTCGGCGGCTGCCGGTTTCGAGCGGAATGCCACGCCGAGTCGGTTGAATGCGTTCATCAAGCTGATGGCGTAGGTGAGATCGGCCAATTCCTTTTCGCTGAACTCAGTGGCAGCGGCTTCATAGACGGCGTCGGGAACGCCGGTTTCGGCAACCCGCGTGACACTTTCCGCCCAGGCCAGTGCAATGCGTTCACGTGGGGTGAAGACATTCCCGGCATCGTGCCACACCGGCACCAGCATCAGTTTTTCCGTCGCGACACCAAGGTTGAGCAGGTCGCGAGAATGCATGTCGATGCAAAACGCACAGCCATTGATAAGCGAGACCCGCAGGTAAACCAGGTCGATCAACTCGGTGGGCAAACCGCTCTTGAGCAGATAGCCGTACACATTGCCGAAAGCCTTGTAGCCCTCAGGGGAAGCGCTGGAGTAGTTGATACGGTGAGTCATGATGAATCCTCGGGGTTTGATGTTTGGAGGACTGCATCGTGGGGCAGCTTGGCCTATGCTTGAAGAGCCATGTTTTGCCTAATGCCATAGGCCATGTTTGCGGCGTCATGGCCTGGTCGCCCAAGCGGTTTATGGCCCTTTGAAGCAGGTCATGTGTAGTGGTCTAATGAAACCGGACACCCATTTAGGCGAGAATGCTCGCCAGATCGAGGTGTCAGATGACCAAACAACGCCGCTCCTTTACTCCTGAATTCAAACGCAAAACTGTCGCAGCGTGCAGAAATGCAGCTTGGCTGCCAAGTGCTAGAGAATTAAAACTGTCGCAGCGAGCTACAACGCGGCTTTAACGCACATTTCAAAGCTACGGCGGCTCATCAATCGCCGGGCCTAGTTGAAAGCCGTTACTCGTCGCCAGAACTGGTTGGAGTTTATGTCTGGGCAAGGTGGAGATAAGGCCCTAAAGATCCCAAGATTTTTCATCAATCAAAAAATTGGAGACGTATTCACGCTGCAGTTGGGCGGTTCAGAGTCCAGCCCAGATGGCAGTTAATAAACTCACCTTGCGCACCGTCGCAGTAGTAAGGCGTGCGCGCCTTCGATAAGGTATATAAGTTGATAGTGGAGCACGAGCATGCGACTTAAGGCGACCAAAGACCATAACGTTCGGATCGGAGAATACCAACGCTTTACTAGGGGCGATGACGATAATGAACAACAGGTTCTTCAGATAGTCGCCCCTGCGGGATAAGGGATAGTCAGAAACAAGCATGGTAACTTACAGCTGAACTCCTGCATGTGCGCTGCCACGAGACCATCTGGGAACGACTGGTCAATTAGCGGCAAAGTCTCGTTCTGAGCAAGCAACACCAATGACACCACCCCGAGCGAATCACTCGATTTAAAGTAGTCGGTGACCTCATCGATTGAACGATGCGAGGACATCTGGTCGTCCTTCATCGTCTGCCGCAAGAGATCGAGTTCTAAGCGAACATCGATGGTTTTGAGAATGTCTGGATGGCGAGCTTTCAACAACGTCAGGGTGTTCGCCAGTTGCCGACGATCAGCCAGATTCCACTCTTTAACGCTAGTACCACGTGCCGACTTGACCGATTTACGCGATGTTGTTGAAAGTAGCTCTCTGTTTTACAGGGAAACCTCCGAAACTATGATATGAACATCTTTTTGAACACTGGACGATTCGGGTAAGGAAATTCATAAGTCAATCGAGCTTAGTAGATTGTATGCCCCCTTCAAAAACTCATAGCGCGTAGTATCGTACACTGGTTTTTCCGATTCAACTGTCACTCCACCTAACCCACTCCCATTGCAAATTTACCGTTGTGCACAGGGTAAACGTGCCATGAATGTTTCGAGCTCTTTAAATTCTGGTAGCCCATGGCTGAACCGCTGTTCACCCCTTATACAAATCGCAACATCCCCATCCAATGGCTTACTATATATAAAAAGATTTCGTATATTGAAACCTTTAAATCTCGATACCTGACAGTGTTCAAGAATCAGCACAAAATAAGGCGCAATCAGCACATCAAAATTCCTGAGACCATAGCGGTTCAACAATAGCGCTTCCTCAACCCGGGCGGTAGTTGCAATGCAGTAGTAACCCATCGCATTGAGCATTTTCTCGACAAGTATCGACTGTTCACGAACAGGATCAACAATGAGTACTCGAAGGTGTTTATCAACCATCAGTATGTACCTGCAACTGTCTCGACCCAACGGACCGAGCAGTGGAATAAGGGGCAGACAGAGTGCCAAGGAAATTTTATTATTGAACCAAGACTTGTCTCAAAAATGTGCTAAAGAGCGAAGTTGGTGAGCTGACAGGCCAGAAAATACTTTAAGATTTTTTGACCATTCACTACCAATGGGCTTTGCCATGACTGATCCTATCCTTGTCGTCGACGACCATCCTGCGGTGCGCATGGCGGTCCGCCATTTGCTTGCGATCGAAGGAATGGAGGTCGTTGCTGAAGCAGATAACGGTGCGGACGCATTGCGCCTGCTGGAAACCCATCAGCCGTGCACAGTTATTCTGGATCTTGGCATGCCCGGCATAGATGGTTTGTCGGTCATCAACCGTATTGTCGCGCGCAAATTAGCGGTCAAGATCATCGTTTTAACCGGGCAGGAAGCCACGCATATGGCCACTCGATGCATGCAGAGTGGTGCCCATGGCTTTGTGAATAAACAGAGTGATTTAGGCGAACTGGTCAATGCCGTCAAAGCGGTTCAGGCTAACTACAACTTTTTCCCTATGCATCCCCCATGTGCCCAGCTTGACCTGAACGAAAATGACGAGCAGACGCTATTAAATCGACTGACAACGCGTGAAATAAGGGTCTTATTGCAGCTGGTGGAAGGCCTGAAAAACAAGGAAATCGCCAAGCGTATGATGCTCAGCGACAAAACCATCAGTACTTATAAAGTGCGTTTGCTAAACAAACTGCGCGTCGCCACCGTGATGGACTTATTTATATTAGCCAAGCGCAATGGCTTGATCTGATCAAACGGTTTTCACGTGTATTTGTAGTTTGAACAGCTCGGTATCGGTGCGAATCCCCAACTTGCGAAATGCAGCTTGTTTCTGCCCACTGATAGTCTTGCGGCTGCGCAGGAACTTAATAGCTATCTGTGAGACGGACATCCCTTCCAGACAGCACCGCAATACTTCACTTTCTTTAGGCGACAATTCAGGGTGATCTGCAAGCACTTTGTCACCATCGAAAGGCTTTTCGATGTCACTTGGTTGTGGAATGGGCAGCTTGTCTAGCTCGGCAGACATCGCTGGCGCCAAGTAAATACGATCCAGTGCCACCATACGAATAGCTCGGAGCAATTCGTCGGTCTCCTGGGATTTGCCTACAAAGCCGTTGGCGCCTGCGCGAATGCTCATGTTGACCGTGGCAGGACGCTCCGAGGAAGAATAGATCACGATTCTCAGCTTGGGATAGTGGTTGCGGACCATTTGAATCAGACGCAGGCCGTCGAGCTCGCCATCGGTCAATTGATAGTCGAGCACCACTAAGTCAGCTTCCTGATCACGCAACCCTTCAATGAGGCCCTTGCTGTTGGAATACACACCCAGCACCTTGAAGTCCGACTCAAGCGACAGGCGGATTTTCAACGCGTCCCGGATCAATGCGTGATCATCCAGCAAGACAATACGCAACGGCGATACTACGGACCATCTCATAGCCGACTGGTTTCCTTGGTCAGAACTAGGAAACCCCCTACAAGGCTTCCGAAAAATTCCTACGTAGATTAGCTCAAATTCTCTCCCAAAGAGAACACCGACGCGCCCGTCTTTAGCCGCCATTAGCCGGCGATGGCTTTTTAACACGCCTGGCAGCGTTTGAGACAAGTCTCGTTCTCCCAACCTGACCTGGTTGTCAGAATTATCCGACAGATTTCGCCTAACCCCTTAGACGCGAAACCTTCCATGACATGCGTTATCAGCTCAGGACCCATACGATGCCTACCGATAGCATTCCTGCCCCGTCGGCAGACGAAAACCCGGCGATGCCCGCGCCGCACACGCAGATCGAAGATACCCTGCTGCAAAGCGTTTCGTGGCTTTGCGACCACTATGGCGTGGGCCGATCAGCCGAAGCGCTGACGGCCGGCCTGCCCAAGGTCGGCGTGCTGTCTCCCTCCCTGGCCCTGGCGACCCTGAACAATGCCGGTATGTCCGCAGGGCTGGTCGAGCGCCCGGCGCGGGCTTTGCCCGAGCAACTATTGCCGATCATCTTGCTGCGCCAGGAGCGCGGCGGCTGTGTGCTGGTGGGGCGCCGCAGCGACCTGCAGGCCGAAGACAAGCGGGACTGCGTTTATCAGGTAATCCTGCCGGAAGTCAGCGCTGAGCCGGTAGAAATTTCTCAGGCGGATATGGATGCGCTGTACACCGGTTTTGCAATCCTCGCCAAACGTACCGCCAAGGTCGATACCCGTGCTGGTGAAGAAACTGCGCGCCCCGCCGGGCATTGGTTGCTGACTACACTCTGGCGCTATCGCCGTTACTACCGCAGCGCGGCGATTGGCGCAGTGCTGATAAACGTCCTCGCGTTGGCGAGCATCTTTTTCACCATGAACGTGTATGACCGCGTGGTCCCCAACCAGGCGTTCGTGACCCTGTGGTCACTGGCCATCGGTGTGGTGGTGGCGATGATCTTCGAGGCAATCGCCCGCTATGTAAGGGCACACCTGTTGGACCTTGCCGGAAAAAAAGCCGACCTGGTATTGGGCACCATGCTGTTCCGCCAGGCGTTGTCGATTCAGATGGAACACAAGCCCGCTTCTTCCGGCTCGTTCGCCAACCAACTGCGTGAATTTGAATCGGTGCGCGACTTTGCCACCTCCGCCACCCTGGCGGCAATTTCCGATTTGCCGTTTGTGCTGATGTTTGTCGCGGTGATCTTTGTGGTCGGCGGCCCGCTGGGTTGGGTGCCGCTGCTGCTGATTCCGTTGATCGTGCTGGTCAGTGTCGGCATTCAATGGCCACTGGCGCGCACGATGAAAGAGAACCTGCGCGAGTCATCCCTTAAGCAAGGCGTCCTGATCGAGTCCATCGAGGGCCTGGAAACCCTAAAAGCCGTTGGCGGAGAAGCCTATATGCAGCGGCGCTGGGAAACGTTCAGCGCCCTGGCCTCCAGCACATCGATGAAGTCCCGACAACTGTCGAGTGCCGTCAATGGCGCGGTGACTTTTTTCCAGCAGGTACAGACCGTGGTGCTGATCGTCATCGGCGTCTATTTGATCGACGCCGGCGACCTGACCATGGGCGCACTGATTGCAACCGTAATGCTGGCTGGCCGCGCCACGGCGCCGCTGGGCCAGGTGGTCGGCCTGGCTGTGCGCTTCCAACAGGCCAAGGCGGCGCTGCAATCGCTGAACAAGTTGATGGCCATGCCGGTGGACCGGGATGCCGGCCGCGAGTACCTGGCCAAGCCGGCGCTCAACGGCCAACTGACCCTCAAGGACCTCGCATTTGCGTATCCCGCGCCGCCGATGCAACCCAACCCACCGGTATTGCAGGGCATTAATATGAGCATCAAGCCCGGCGAGCGAGTCGCCATTCTTGGCCGCATTGGCAGCGGCAAATCCACCCTGCTGCGGGTCATGGCACGTCTGTATGCTCCGGTCAGCGGGCAAATGTTCACCGACGGCCTGGACGTCAACCAGATCGACCCGGCCGATTGGCGCAAGGCCGTCGGGTATGTCGGCCAGGAGGCACGACTGTTTTATGGCTCGCTGCGCGAAAACGTGATGCTGGGCCGCCCGGAAGCCACCGCGCAAGAGTTCTTGCGCGTACTGCGCCTCACTGGCCTGGACCAGGTCGCTGCCCGCCACCCCAAGGGCATCAACCTGCCGATTGGCGAAATGGGCGAGGGCTTGTCCGGTGGCCAGCGCCAATTGGTGTCGCTGGCTCGCAGCCTGTTGGCGCGTCCGGCCCTGCTGTTGCTCGACGAGCCTACCAGCGCTATGGATACCCAGAGCGAAGCGCAGTTTCTGCAACACCTGCAACTGGCTACTCAGGGGCAAACTCTGGTTGTGGTCACTCACCGCCCGTCACTGCTGGCACTGGTCGAACGCATCGTGGTGGTGGATGACGGCAAGATCGTTGCCGACGGCCCCAAAGACACGATTCTGGCAGCCATGAACGGCAACGCCGGCCAAACTCGCCCTGCGCCGTCCATGCGCATGAGTTCGGCCAAAAAGCCACAGCCCACCGTGGAGTCGGCCCAATGATTCGCCATTTTTTCAATCGCCAGGCGCGCACACCGCTGCTGCCGGGTGATGCCGCTTATATGAATGACGTGCAGGAATCCCTGTTGACCCAGACTACGCCGGGTTCGAAGCTGATTCTGCACCTGATTGCCGCGGTGCTGGTGGGTGGCCTGGTATGGGCGCACTTCGCCCGCGTCGAAGAAATTACCCAGGGCGAGGCCAAGGTCATTTCCAAAAGCCGTGAGCAGGTGATCCAAAGCCTCGAAGGCGGGATTCTGGCACAGATGAATGTGCGTGAAGGTGACGTGGTCGAGAAAGGCGATGTGCTGCTCAAGATCGACGCCACACGGGCCCAGGCCAGTTACCGCGAAACCTTGTCCAAGGTCATCGGCCTCAAGGCGAGCATCACCCGTTTGCGCGCCGAAGCTTACCAGCAGCCGCTGGAGTTCGATGACATGGTGAAGACCGACAAGGCGGTGATGCAGCAGGAAATCCAGGCCTATAACGCACGCAAAAATGCCCTTAACGAAAGCGTTGGCGGCCTGCAGCGCAGCTACGCCCTGAGCATGCGTGAGATCCAACTGGCCGAGCCCTTGGCCGCCAAAGGTTTGATGTCGGAGGTGGAAATCTTGCGTATGCGGCGCCAGGCCAACGAAATCAAATCGCAGATTGTCGAACGCACCAACCGTTATCAGGCCGAGGCCAACGCCGAGCTAGCCAAGTTTGAGCTGGAACTGTCGCAGACCAGTGAAAACCTGGTCGGGCGTGCCGATGTGGTGGAGCGCACCACGATCACCGCGCCGGTGCGTGGCACCGTGAAAAACGTGCGGGTCAATACCCGTGGCGGGGTGATTCAGCCCGGCGAACACATTCTGGAAATCGTGCCACTGGAAGATCAGCTGCTGGTCGAAGGCAAGATCCGCCCCGCCGATGTGGCTTTCCTGCATCCGGGCCTGGCAGCCACGGTAAAGATCACCGCCTACGACTACAGCATCTACGGCGGCCTGAAGGGCACGGTTGAGCACATCAGCCCCGACACCCTTAAAGACGACCAGAAAGCCGCCGCCGGCCGCCCCGATGACACCTATTACCGCGTGCTGATCCTCACCGACAGAAGCACCCTCGACGCCGGCGGAAAATCCCTGCCGATCATCCCCGGGATGGTCGCCACGGTTGAAATCCGTACCGGCGAAAAAACCATTCTCGATTACCTGCTCAAACCCGTGCTCAAGGCTCGGGAAGCTTTCCGGGAGCGCTAACCATGACGTTTAAATTCGCGGGCGCACAGTCGACACTGGCCGCCCATCTGGCTTCACTGTGCCTGTTTGGCGGCTTGTGGATCGGTTCTGCCCAGGCCAATGAGCCTTCACGGCGCCCGGCTCAAGCGCCGATGCTGACTTTTGAAGCGGTCAATGAGCAAACGGCCAAACCCACGGCGCCTGCACGCGCTGGCGCGGAGCCACAGGTGCACAGCGTATCGGCCGTCGCTTATGCCGCACTCCCCGCACGCATGGCAGCCCGTGCTCAGGGTGCCTACCCGAACACCGGGCCATCGGAACAAGAGCTGCGCGCAATTTTCTTGCGAGCGGTGGAAGCGGCCGTGCTGCGCAGCCCCCAAGTGCTGCGTGCCCAGGCTGAGCAGCAGGCTTCCCAGTCCGATATCGATGAAGCCAAAGGCCAGCGCTGGCCCCAGGTCGATGTCGGTACACAAACCCAGGCCGTGCAATTCGGCAAAGGCTCGGAGAATGAGCAAGGCAGTGGCGGCATCAATGTCTCGGTGTCGACCATGGTCTACGACTGGGGGCATCTGGATAACACCATCGACAGCCGCAAAAAACTTGGCGTCGCCGCCGATGAAAGCCTGGCCGCTGAAATGGAAAACACTGGCTTTGAGGTGGTCAACACCCTTATAGAGCTGGGCAAGCAACGCATTATTGGTGACCTCAGCCAGGCGTTTGCCAACCGCATGGAAGAGCTAGTGAAGATGCTGGCCGGGATCGTCGCGGTTGACCAGGGCCGCGCCAGTGAACTGACCCAGGCCAAAGCGCGCCTGCTGCAAGCGCAGGCCTTGCAGGACGCGGCTGAGGCCAAGGCCCGGGATGCGCAAATAACCTTGCGCAAACTGGTGGGCGAGCGCCCGATCCCGATTCCGCGCAGCAAGGAATGGAACATCGGTTTGACGCAGCTTGAACCATTGCTGGATGCCGCCGCCAACCACCCGACCATTCGCCAGGCCACCGCGAAAGCCGAATCGGCCGAGCTGCAAGCCAAGGCGGTACGGGCCTCCGGCTTGCCGCAGTTGAATTGGGTCATCAGTAAAAGCACCGCCGAAGACTCCCTGGGACGCGAGCAACCCTGGCAGACCAATCTGAGCATGACGTGGGGCGCCTTCCGTGGCGGCTCGACCCGTGCAGCGGAACGCGCGGCCTTGCAGCGGGCAGACGCCAACCACCAGGAAACCGCGCAACAGCGCCAGGATCTGGAGTTTCGTATCCGTACCGCTGACAACGACGCCCGCACCCAATTGGAGCGCGCCGAGCTGTACCGCGACCTGTCGGTGGAATCCGACCGGATCCGTGAGGCGTTTTTTCTGCAATGGCACCATTTGGGCAAGCGCACTTTACTGGATGTGCTGACCGCCGAGAGTGATCACTACGGCAACCAGGTCAGCGAAATCAGCAACCGGTTTGACGGCTATCAGTCGATCATACGTCAGTACGCCAGTGCCGGTACGCTGGCGCAGTGGCTGGAGGGAACACGTCAGGCAGGCAAGTGAAGATGAGATGTGTAGACTTCGTTTTATCCGATTTTTTTCAAAGGAATGGATGCATTGAACTTATCGCTGCTCAAAGGCTTTTTTCTCGGGATTGGCTTGTTGTTACTGCCGACGGCGCTCCTGGCGGCAGACACTGCGCAGGAGGCGCAACTGCGCATACGTACACCAGTCCTGGGGCCAAAGGTAGCGTTTGACCCTGACACCCGCGCCTGGCTGGACAGCAAGCCCAAGGTGCGCGTGGCGTTTTGGGGAGGTGCGCGCCCCCCCCTGCATATGGGTTATGAGCCGGCGGTGTTTGAAGGGGTAACGGCCGATGTCCTCGGGTTGTTACAGCAAACCCTGGGCGTGTCCTTTGAGCTCAAGCGTTATACCCATCGCATCGAAGCAATGCAGGCGATAGCGCGCGGTGACGTTGATATGCTCGGGCTGTATGACGCTGGCCAGAGCGACCCACTGGTGGTGCCGAGCACGCCTTATTTGTTGAACCGCCAGGTGATCGTGCGGCGCCAGAACGAACCGCAGTCTCCCGCGGACATTGCCGCTGGCCGCCTGGCCTACTTTTCGACCAGCACGCAACAAGAGTCGCAGCTACGCCAGCAATACCCCCACAGCACGCTGGTCCGTGTCACCCGACATCTGAATGCGATGGCGGCACTGGCCTACGACCAGGTCGACGCGTTTCGCACCAGCGCCATCACCGCCGAGTTCCTGATTTCACGCTTCTACCGCAATGACCTGCATATTGCCGGTAATGCGCCCGCCCCCAATATCGCCGATATCAATTTCGGCGTCAGCGCCCGCGCACCCGAACTGCTCAATGCAATCAACCAATCGCTGGCGGGATTTCCAGTGGCGGGCATGCTGCGGATTACCTCGCGCTGGGGGCTAAGCAACAACTTTGTCATTGCCCATACTTCACTGAACCTGAGCGACGAGCAAAAAGCCTGGCTGGCCCAGCATCCACGTGTCAAGGTGCTGGTAGCGGGGTCGTATGCGCCGCTGACGTTTTTTGATGAGCAGGACCGTCTGCAAGGCTTGAGCGCCGACCTTTTGAAGTTGATCACCCGGCGCACCGGGCTTGAGTTCGACGTGGTGCGTAGCGCTGGCGTCAACGACATGGTCGTCCAGCTGGAACAGCATCAGGCGGGGCTGATCGCCGCCTTGAGCATCGGTGATTTTCGCCTGGCGCCGAACCAGTACACTCGACCTTATCTGCTCAGCCCCTTTGTCGTCGTCACCCGCAGAGCCCAGGCGGACATTCGCTCCCTGGAGGAACTCAACGGCCTGAAACTGGCGTTGCCTGCCGGCAACCCATTGTCGGCATGGGCCGATCAACACTATCCCGGCATCATCAAAGTGCCGGTCGAAAGTGCGACCCGTGGCCTGGAGATGCTGATGGCGGGCGAAGTCGATGGCAGCGTCCAGACCCAGTTCAGTGCCAATTACTTTATCAACTACCACTTCCAGCAGGACCTGCACATCGCCTCAGTATTCGGCCCGGTACCGGCCAGGGTTGCCATGGCAGTCTCTTCCGAGTACCCGCAACTCAAAGACATCATCAACCAGGCGCTGCTGGAAACATCCCCGGAAGAACTCCAGGAAATGACCGAACGCTGGAGCAGCCATGTCGTGCCTGCGGTCGCGAACCCCTGGAGTACCTACAAAGACACGGTGTACACCGTGGTCATCGGCGCGGGGCTGTTTGTGCTGGTGTTCCTGATCTGGAACTACTTCCTGCGGGCGCAGATCAACCAGCGCAAAAAGGCCGAGCAGGCCTTGGGGGATCAGCTGGAGTTCACCCGCACCCTGATCGATGGCGCCCCCGTTGCCCTTTATGTCAGGGACGAAGCCGGGCGACTGGTGCAGTGCAATCGCACCTATCTGGATTTTTTACAGGCCACCGCCGACGAGGTAATCGGCAAAACCTTGTTGGAAAGCGAACACGTCAGCCCTCACCTCAACCGCCGCTACCACCAGATGTACCTGGATATTCTCAGAGACGGACAACCGGTGTTCGCCGACCTGGAAGTACAGGTCAAGGGCCAGGCCTATCAGGTGTACCACTGGGTGCTGCCGTTCCATAACAGCGCCGGCCGCTACATCGGCCTGATCGGTGGCTGGCTGGACATTACCGAGCGCGCCCACCTCACCGAACAACTGCGCATGGCCACGGAAAACGCCTTGGAGGCCAACCATTCCAAATCCGTCTTCCTGGCCAGCATGAGCCATGAAATCCGCACGCCGATCAGCGCCTTGATTGGGTTGATTGAAATGCTGCGGGTACGCGGTGGCACGCAGGAGCAAAGGGACGCAAACCTGGACGTCGCCCACCAGTCGGCGCAGTCGCTGCTGTCATTGATCGGCGACATTCTCGACCTGTCGAAGATCGAGGCGGGCGCCATGACGCCTTCGCCCCGCCCTACCCACCTGCCTGAGCTGATGCAATCGTTGCATACACTGTTTGCGACCAATGCGCGCAAAAAACACTTGGACTTCAAGTGGGTGGTCGAGGCCGAACACCATGGCGTACTGATCGACGGTTTGATGCTCAACCAGATCGTGTCGAACTTGCTCAGCAATGCGATCAAATTCACCGACCACGGCAGCATTCAGCTGTTGCTACGCGAACTGCCCGGGGCAACCGACGCGGGCTGGGGCCGCTATGCGATTCAGGTCAGTGACAGCGGCGCGGGGTTGAGCGCGCAGCAGCAACAGGACATTTTCGAGCCCTTTGTGCAGGCCGAGCCCGGCGAGCATCGCGCCAAAGGCACGGGCCTTGGGCTGAGCATTTGCGCGAGTTTGGTGAAGTTGCTCAACGCACAGCTGAGTGTCGACAGCCAGTTGGGCCTGGGCTCGCGGTTTACCCTGGTGTTTGAAGCGCCGCTGTGTGCCATTGACGAGAGCCAGGCGTTGCAGCAGGCACCTGTGTCTTCGACGCACCGCCTGAAAATCCTGGTGGTGGAAGACCATGCGCCAAACCGCCTGCTGCTCTGCCAGCAGTTGGAATACCTGGGCCATGAAGCCGTGCCCTGCGATGATGGTGAATCGGCACTGGCCCTGTGGGAGCAGGCCAGCCCGGCCTTCGACCTGACCATCACCGACTGCGGCATGCCGCGCATGGACGGCTACGAATTGGCCCGGCGTATGCGCGACTGGGAACAGGGCATGGCCATGGGTGCTCATCCGATTTTTGGCCTGACGGCCAATGCGCAATCCGAAATCATCGAGCAATGCCTGGAAGCCGGAATGAACCGCTGCTTGTTCAAGCCCATTGGCATCGAAGCCCTTGCACCGCTGATTGCAGAGGTGGCGCAGCAGAGCGAACGACGCTTCCTGGCGGCCGCCAGCCAATCAGGCGGAGAGCTGGAGAAAATCCGCCAGCTCAGCCCTCAATCCTACGATGGGTTGGTGGAAGAAATTATCAAAACCCATCGCGAAGATGCCCTGACCATGGCGCGGCTGGTTGAACACCAGGATGTCGAGGGCCTGGGCAAATTGGCGCACAAGATACGTGGCGGCGCGCATCTGGTTGCGGACAACGAACTGACGGCGGCCTGCAACGCGCTTGAGGCGGCGGCGTTGCGCGGCGAGCTACGTGAATGTGACGCACCCGTCGCTGCGTTGCTGACCAGGCTTGAGCTGTTGGAACAGCGCCTGACGTAGGCGCGAATTCACTCGCGCCTGTGCCATTGTGCTCAAGGCGTGCCCGTTTCCAGCTCTACCTTTAACGTCACCCGCCGGTTCGGTGCATAACACGCCACCTGTTCCTCATACGTGCCGTAACAGGTGTGCACCACCGGCTCGCGACTGCCTGCACTGGCAGTCGTAATCAGTGATTGGGCGATACCTGCATCCATCAGCATCTCGCCAACCGTGTCGGCCCGTTGATGACCGAGCATTTCATTGCGCGCGGTATTGCCCATTGGGTCGGCATGGCCGGTGACCAGGATGCGCTTGATTTGCGCCTGGTCCTGGCGCAACGCCTCGACCAGCTGGCGAAGGGCGGCGTGGCCGGCTCCGGAGAGGTATTGGCGAGAGGTCTGCCGTGGGGCAAATGTCAGCGCATCGTTCAGGCGATAGTCTCTCACGTGGCTGTCACGCTTGAGAAACGCATAGTGACGGCACGCTTCCACGCTATCGACCCTTGAAAGGACGTGTGCCTGGGCGCGGGTGCTTTTCAACTCACCCTCGGCCTCTTCACGGCTGACCGGTTGCGGAAAAGTGCTGGCATCCTCGCGCACCCGCAGGAAGTAGGTGCGACCGGCCTGCAAGTTGGCCTGGTACAAATCATGCCGCTTGCCACGATAGGCCGGCGCGTCATCCAGGTAGGCACCCAGGGTATGGGTGCCGGGAGCCAGGCAAAACTGGGTGTAGCCACCCGGCAGCAAGCCGGTCTGAAACTGACGGTCGACATAGACATGTGCCGCCCCCTGACGCTGTACGCTCAACACCGGGCGGTAATAGATAACCTGGACCTGATCAACCGCCACTGGTGCAGCGCTTTGGTAAGGCGTGTAGAACACTTTGCCGGGGCCGGCCGCTGTGGTATCCGCAATATTTGAGGTTGAATACAGCAAGGTGCAAGCCAACAGAACGCCGGTGTAAAGTGGGTAATTTTTGAGAATCATGAAGTGTGCGCCTGGCACCGAATCGGCGGCGCCTTGAAGGATCAATTGAAAGGCGAAAAACCGCTTCGCCAACCTGGGTACAAGTGTGCGCAAGCGGCTGAACAGCCTCTATAAGAACGGTCTCATAAGCCCGTAATGCCTGGGCTTTCACATATTTCAGGCAAAAAAAACCGGCGTAAATGGCTACGCCGGTTGTACTGTTGTACCTGTTGGTTTACGGCAGCAGATCTACCCGCACCACCACACGACGGTCCGCTGCATAGCAGGCCACTTGCTCGGCACGGGTACCTTCGCACTGACCGCTGACCGGCTCACGCGAACCGGCACTGCTGACGTGAATGGTAGAGGCGCTGAGACCGCCGTCGAGCAGCAGGCGACGCACGGTTTGCGCACGTTTGAGGCCCAGCGCGTGGTTGGCGTCGGCTTTGCCGATCGGGTCGGTGTGGCCGATCACAGCTATCTGTTCGAGGTTGGCATGCTCGGTTCGCAACTGGTCGATCAACTCGCTGATCGCCTTGCGACCTGGGGTTGAGATGTCGGCATAGCCGGATTTGCCAAACGCAAACAGCACATCACCTGACAGCGAATAGTCCTTGAAAGTTGCCGCCGCCGGCATGGGCTGGTAGTCGCAGGCCACCACATGGGAGGCGCGCGACAACGCATGCACCTGCTGGCGGGTCGCAGCCAGTTCGCTCTCGGCCTGACTGCGGCTGACGGCTTGCGGAGCAGCATTACCGCCTTCGCCGACCTTCAGGAAATAGGTCATGCCACCGTTCAGTTGAGCGCTGTAGACATCGGTATTTTTGCCTGCGTATTTTGGTGCATCGTTGAGATAGGCACCCAGGGTATGTTGACCCGGGGTGACGCAAAACGCCGTGTAGCCGCCCGGGAGAAGCGAGGCTTGAAACTCGCGATCGACATACACATGGGCACCGCTGGCTTGTGCATTGGCGGCAGGCAGTCGGTAGTAAACCACCTGCGCCTGGCCGCCGGACACCGGTGCGACAGGGCTGTACTGATTGCCGAACGCTTTGGGCGATGCCTCTTCAGCCATCGCCAATGGCGCACTGCACAGCGCTACGCTCAACAGCGCGGCGTGGAAAATCGTTGTGTGTTTGAACATGCTCATGACTCCACCACGGGCTATGGTAACCCGGGGTATTGAAAAAAGAGGGAGAGGACGGGGCACGCGGCCCCGTCGCTCGTTCAGGGTTACACCAGGTTGGTTTGCACGCCTTGTTGCACCAGCAACTCAGCGTCCAGCGCATCGTGGCGATACACCTCGTACACCACGCCACCCACGGTCACATTGCCGGAGCTGGCCCAGTTGCCCGGGTCGGTACCATCCGCCAGCAGGTCATCGAGGTTGACCTTGTCGCCGCTGTTGCCCTTG
Organism: Pseudomonas onubensis; assembly: GCF_965653655.1. Lineage (NCBI taxonomy): Bacteria > Pseudomonadati > Pseudomonadota > Gammaproteobacteria > Pseudomonadales > Pseudomonadaceae > Pseudomonas > Pseudomonas onubensis. Next base: position 25,834 of record NZ_CBFHAZ010000004.1, read on the forward strand.
ACCATCATTTGCACATGGCCGTCATCGGTGAACAGCGAGGTGCTGCCCTGCTCAAGGACGTCGCTCAATGACAGGTTCAGGGTGTTATTGCCGGTACCGGTGAGGTCGATCACTTCTACCGAGGTGATTTTCTCGCCTAGCTGGGTAAGGTCCAGCACCTGGTCTTTACCGGTGAGCTTGAGCGTGTCGATCCCGGCACCACCGTGGATGGCGCCGCCGGTGCTGTTGGCAAGGTCAGCTATGTTACCCAGTGAAAACACATCGCTGCCGCTGGAACCGTAATGCGCTCCAATGTCGTCCCCACCAATAGTTTGCTGGCTTGGGCTGTCATGCCATTCGAAGCCGTCCGGGCGCTCGAATTTGAAGTTATCAAGAAAGCCCCATTCGTTGGTATAAGCCACGACGCTACCGATCAACACACCCGCGGGTGCGGTGTAAGAAACGGCATAGCCGGTTGCGTTACCAGCAAAGCTCAGGGTGTCGAGCAGGTTTCCGGCTGTGTCATAAAAAGCATAGGTGGCTGGGTTGTGCACGAAGTCGGTGGTAAAGCTCATGGTCGTGCACGGTGTGGTTGCCGAGATCTCCAGTTTGTCGCCGCTGGATCCCGAGATACCGAAATAAAGTCGTTTACCCTGACCATATTGCGGATAGCTATCGGAATACGTCCCGACGTACGTTGTCCCTTGCAGCACTTTGACGTGCATGGTCGCCAGTACCATTGTTTGGCCGACTGTGTAGTGTTTAGTGTCAGTAACACTTGAGAAGTTTTCGGTGGTTTCACCGACTGAAATGCTGACGTACTGCGAGTCGTTGCCCGCGGCGTCCACAATCGCGGCACTCACGCCGTGTTCGTTCAGCGGCTGAAGCGCAACCGGAACACTAATCAGTGCTTTGCCCGCGTCGATATCCGCCTGGGTCAGCGAGTAATCAATACGATGATCACCAATCGCCAGACTGATAGAGTCACCTACCGCCAGTTGGCTGCCATCGAACTCGACACCCACGGAATCAGTGAGCACCTCAATCGCGGTAGGTGCATCCGGCGCTATCGTGTCCAGGGTAATGCTCTGGCTGGATGTGGTGGTATTGCCGGCAAGGTCTACCACGCGGGTCTGGATTTCCCAGCCCGTACTGTGGCTACTGCCGTCCACAAAGCTCCAGCTGTCCGGCCCGTTAAGGATCGCGTCTAGCCAGGTAGTGCCACCATCCAGCGAGACCTGAACTTTTTCACCCGCAACCAAGGCGGCGGTCAAGGAGCCACTGATAAGTCGACCGGCCGTGCCATCGTTGGTGAGGAAATCACCGTGGTTGGCGCCGCTGTCCTTGCCGATACTGTCAACGACAGCCTGCGCCGCCGGTGCGGTGGTATCGATATTCACCGGGTACGGGTCAGATTCTTCGCTTGCATTGCCCGCAGGGTCGGTGACGATGATGGTGAAGTCGTGCTTGCCATCGTTCAGCGGCGGGTTCGGAGTGAATTCCCAACTGCCGTCATCCTTGACTGGCGCAGTACCGATTATGGTGCCGTTATCCTTGATGATGACCGTATCGCCTGGCTCTTGATTACCACCGCTGAGCGTCGGTGTGCTGTCATCAGTTGTTCCATCCTTGGCGATAGGGCCTTGAATGACGCCTACGTCATCCGTCACTTCATCAATGCCTCCATTACCGCCTGCACCCGGTTTGCCCGGTGCAGTGGTGTCGATCTCCAGATTGAATTGGCTGGTAGGCGCACTTTCACCACCGGCAGCGGTGACTACGGTAGCAGTAAAGCTATGGTCGCCTTCGGCCAGCGGCGATGTGGGGGTGTACTCCCACTTGCCACTAGCATCCGACTGAACGTTGTCCAACAGCACACCGTTGTCGTAGATATTGACCGTTGATTTCGGGGTCGCTTGGCCGACCATAGTCGGTGTGGTGTCGTCGGTTACGCCGCCGTTAGCCAAAGGACCCTGGAAGGTACCTTCATCATCAATGACTTGAGTGATGCTGATTTCGACCGCGCTGGTGTCGACGATGAAATGTGTCTCGTCGCTTTTCGGACTTTGATTGCCAGCAACATCCTCCACCACAGTGCTGAAGCTGTGATCGCCATCGGCAAGCGGGGTGCTCGGAGTGAAGCTCCAGCTACCGTCATCCTTGACCGGTGCACGGCCGATCTCTACGCCCTTATCGTAGATGATCACCGTGGTGCCAGGTTCTGCAGTGCCGCTGGCAGTCGGGGTGTTGTCATCGGTGGTGTCTTTGTCATCGATAGTGCCAACGATCGGGCCGACGTCATCGGTCAGCGTTTCGGCTGAAGCAGCGGGCGCAGTGGTATCGACAATAATCGGATAGATGCCGGTTTCCGGGCTCACATTGCCCGCGCCATTGGTGGTGGTCGCGGTAATGTGGTTGAGGTTCTCCTGCAAGTCCTGGGTTAAGTCGACTGACCACTGGCCGTCAGCTTTGACGGTGCCTGTGCCCACCAACACGCCGTCGGCGTAGACCTTCACCGTTGCACCCGGCTCGCCAGTGCCGCTAATGGTCGGTCGTTTATCATCGGTAACGCCGCCAGGTGAGATGTTGCCCTGTTTGCTACCCACATCGTCCAGCGCCCCTGTAATGGCCGGCGCAGGTGGTACGCCGCCAGCGATCAGGTTGAAATCGAAGGGGGTTGAAGGCTCGCTGACATTGCCGGCCAGGTCTTCTGCCTTGGCCGTCAGATCATGCGGACCATTAATCAGAGGCAGGGTCGGAGTAAAACTCCAATCGCCGTTGGCATCCACCGGCGCGCGGCCGATTTCCTTGCCGCCGTCGTAGATGATCACCATGCTGCCTGGCTCGGCAGTGCCCTTGATGTCCGGCTGGGCATCATCGGTGATCGAGCCCTTGGCGATATTGCCGGTCTGATCGCCCTGGTCGTCGTATACGCTAGTGATTTCGGGCTTGTCAGGCGCTTGAGTGTCAATGATGACCTTGTAGGGATCGGACTCTTCACTGGCGTTGCCCGCCGGGTCGGTCACGATAATGGTGAAATCGTGATCGCCATCGTTCAGTGGCGGGTTCGGGGTGAATTCCCAGCTGCCATCGTCCTTGACCGGAGCAGTGCCGATGATGGTGCCGTTGTCGATGATGGTCACCGTGTCGCCCGGTGCCTGGCCGCCGCCGCTGAGGGTCGGGGTGGTATCGTCGGTTGAGCCACCATCTGCAATAGGGCCTTGAATGATACCGACGTCATCGGAAACCTCACCAATGCCTGGCTTGGCCGGTGCAGTGGTATCGATTTCCAGGTTGAACGTGCTGGTAGGCAGACTCTCGCCACCGGCAGCGGTAACCACGGTTGCGGTCAGGCTGTGATCACCCTCGGTCAGAGGCGTGGCGGGGGTGAAGGTCCATTTACCAGAGGCATCTGAATTAGTCGTACCGATTAGCACGCCATTGTCGTAGATATTGACCTTCGAATCTGGAGTCGCCTGGCCGTTGACGGTTGGCGTGGTGTCGTCGGTGACCCCGCCGTTGGTCAACGGGCCGGTGACACTGCCCACGTCGTCGAGAACTTGAGTGATGCTGATTTCAACCTTGCTGGTATCGACCGTGAAATGCGTGTCGTCACTTTTCGGGCTTTGGTTGCCGGCGGCGTCTTCAACGATGGTGCTGAATACATGGTCGCCATCGGCCAGCGGTGTACTTGGAGTGAAGCTCCAGCTGCCGTCATCCTTGACCGGGGTGCGGCCGATTTCTACACCTTTGTCATAGATGATAATGGTGGTGCCAGGCTCGGCAGTGCCACTTGTTGTCGGGGTGTTGTCGTCAGTGGTGTCGTTATCGTTGATCGTACCGACAATTGGGCCCACGTCATCGGTCAGGGTTTCGGCCGAGGCTGCTGGTGGGGTAGTGTCGAGGATCACCGGATAAATGCCGGTTTCCGGGCTGAGATTACCTACCGAGTCAACGGTCTGTGCGGTGAGGTTATTGAGGTTTTCGTGCAGGTCCGAGGTCAACGGCACGCTCCACTGACCGTCGCTGCCAACGGTGCCAGTGCCTACCAGCACACCATCGTCATATACATTGACCGTTGTGCCAGGCTGGCCGGTACCCGTGATGGTCGGACGCGTGTCATCGGTAACTCCACCCGGTGCAATGTTGCCTTGCATGCTGCCCACGTCGTCGATCACGCCGGTGATTGCCGGAGCGGTTGGAACCCCGCCGGCCAGCAGGTCAAAGTCAAACGGGTCAGACGGTTCGCTGATGTTGCCGGCCTTGTCTTCAGCTTTTGCAGTCAGGTCATGCGAGCCGTTGGCCAGCGGCAATGTGGGCGTGAATGTCCATTGGCCTGTTTCGTCCACCGGCGCACGGCCGATTTCAACACCGTTGTCGTAGATGATTACAGTGCTGCCAGGCTCGGCGGTGCCGGTGATATCCGGCTGGGCATCGTCCGTCAGAGAACCCTGTGCAAGGTTACCGGTCTGGTCGCCCTGGTCGTCGTACACGCTGGTGATGGCGGGCGCAGCAGGCGCCTGAGTGTCTACGATGACCTTGTAAGGATCGGACTCTTCGCTGGCGTTGCCGGCAGGGTCGGTCACGATAATGGTGAAGTCATGATCGCCATCTGGCAGGGCCGGATCTGGGGTGTAGGACCAGTTGCCGCTTTCGTCGACAATGGCTTCGCCGATTTGCTTGCCGTTGTCGATGATGGTCACCTTATCGCCAGGCTCCTGGCCGCCACCACTGAGGGTCGGTGTCGTGTCGTCGGTGTAGCCACCATTCTCGATAGGACCCTGGATCAAGCCGACGTTATCGTCCACTTCATCGATGCCGCCGTTGCCGTCTGCGCCTGGCTTGCCGGGTGCAGTCGTATCGATTTCGAGGTCGAATACCGGCGTGGGTGCGCTTTCGCCGCCGACGGGGGTAACCACAGTGGCGGTGAAGCCATGCTGACCCTCATTAAGCGGGGTATCCGGGGTGAAGGTCCACTGACCATTGGCATCCACCGGCACGGTGCCGAGCAACACGCCGTTATCGTAGATGTTGACTTGAGTATTCGGTGTCGCCTGGCCACTGAGGGTCGGCGTGGTATCGTCGGTGACCCCACCGTTTTGTAACTCGCCAACGATGCTTCCGGCGTCGTCCGTAACGTGCTCGATCTTGACCAATTCACCACGGGTATCAACGATCAAATCGTAAGGCAACGATGGCAAGCCACGGTTGCCAGCCGCATCCACGGCAACGGTGGTGAAGCTGTATTCGCCGTCAGCAAGGGCCGTGTCCGGAGTGAATGTCCAGTTACCGTCATGGTCGACGACGGTGGTGCCGATCTTCTCACCGTTGGCAAACACTTCCAGAGTCGAATCCGGCTCTGCGGTGCCTTTTAGTGTGGGGGTGTTGTCATCGGTGACCCCATCTTGTGGAATTATGCCCTGGTGATCACCAACATCGTCCAGCGCCTCTTTGATCATGGACTGCCCTGGGGCAGTGATATCGATGGTGAACTCAAAACCAGGGGAAGGCGCGCTTTCATTGCCTGCCGGATCTTTCTCGACGATCACAATGTTGTGATCGCCTTCTGCGAGCGGCGTTTCGGGTGTGAAGGTCCACTTCCCGTCATTACCGACCACCGCCTCGCCGATGGCTTTGTCGCCATCCTTGATGACAATAGTGCTGCCAGGTGTACCGGTACCGCTAAACGTCGGTGTGGTGTCGTCGGTGGAGCCACCGTTTTCGATTGGTCCGGTTTTGTCGCCGACATTGTCTTCAACGTCGTCCAGCTGTGGTGTCGGCGGAAACAGTGGGTCGTGATGTTTGTCATCATCGTCGTGGTTGCGTGCATAGACCGCACCCGCCAGCGCTAACGCCCCCAAGCCCAGCAAGGCCGGCCAGAACCAACCCATACCGGTGCCGGCTACCAGGCCGTCAAAACCGCTGAGCTGCTCGCTGCCCAATACCTGCGGCGAGGACACGCCATCCATGAGGAAGGCTGCTTCGTGATCCTGCTCGGCGTCGGACGCGATGTATTCGTGGTACGCGCCATCTTCAGCCACACCCACCAGCTGGCCCTGGGTTTCGAAGAAGTCTTCGATGATCAACTGCGGTTGATCCGGGTCGCTGCCTTCCAGGGCAATGTGCAGGTCTTTACCGACACGCTTGATCGTGATGTTTTCCGGCGCTATGCCTTTGTCGCCTTCGGCCAGTATGTACTTGCCGTTCGGCACGGCTTTGATGCGTACCGGATGCCCTTGGGGGTTGGATTTGAGCTCGGTGGTCTCGGTGATGGTTTTGCCATCTACGACCGCGATGTTCACTGCATTCGTATTCACTTTCATGCCTCATTCGACAGGTTGGGCTGTGGGCCGACACAGCGTCGGCGCGACCAAATCAACCAAGGTTCGCCAGGTGTTGGAGGCGTACATTGGAATGAGGTAAGTGTTCGGCAGAGGGGGTAGGACGAGATATGAGAACTGTCCCAAAACGGTGCCCCATCGCTGGCTCATGTTTTAGGCGCGATCAGAAACGAGGCTTCCGTTATCAGGAGCGTTTTAAAGGAAATCTGCTTATGCGCTGGCCGCCAGGCCCATTATGCTGATTGTAGGTGGCAGCCGTATTTTCGGATGGTCGTCAGTAGTTCGGGCAACTGTTCCAACAGCAGGTAGGGGTTGTTGGTTACCGGTGGTTTGGGCAGCGCGACAACGTCCAGGACTGAAGCAGGATTGAGTTCCATACCTTCGACTTTTACCAGGGCACAACGAAAGAGTTGGTTGAACCAGGTGCGGCATTTTTCAGCCATGGTGAAGGCTTTGCGTTGTTCGATGGTGCTTAGGATAGCCAGCAAGTCGTGGCGGGTGATGCTTTGGATGGGGCGCTCGGCCAGGGTGGGCAGGACGTCTTTTTTGAAGACCCTGAGGATTTGCGACAGTGTGCTTTGGCGGCCGTCATTCAAGCTCAGGCGACGGAAGTCGATCCACTCGTCATAGACCGCTTGGAAGGTATGTTTTACTTCAGCTTTAGCCTCAATGCGCTGCTGCTTACGGTGTTCACATGGGTTGATATTCTGAGCAAGCAGTTTGCGTGCTTCATCACGACGTTCACGTGCTTGTTTCAGACTGACTGCGGGGTAGCTGCCTAAGGACATTTTGGCTTGCTGGCCCTCCCAATAAAAACGGAACAACCATCGTTTTTTGCCGGCGATGGTCACCATAAGTGACAGGCCGTCAAAATCGCCAATGGTGTAGTTTTTATTTGTAGGTCGGGCGTGCCGAATTGCCATATCTGAGAGAGGCATGGTGAGCTCCTTTTAGAGAGTCAGCACCCGATGCTCGTCTGGCGACCTGAGAGGATCCATCAACAATACGAATTTGAGTCTCCCCGGAAAAAGGTACTCAAAAAGGTACTTAAACGTACTGGATCACCCTGGTTTTCAGTGGTTTTCCGCAGAAACGAAAAAAGACGCCTAAGCGTCTATTTCGTGGATCCCAGCGTCCTATGGACATCTGTGGATCAAATATTGGAGCGGGAAACGAGTTTCTTACTAAACGTCTATCCAATTGAAAACGTTGAGTTTTTAATCTAAAAAACGCTTTCTGTGGACTAAATCATGGACTACTTCTTTGGGTATGACAAGCCTGTGATAGGAATCGTTTTTCCACGCGCAGCTCCCAAATACCAACAAGAAAGCACACGTGTGTTAGCCAATCCACTGTACCTGCTCCTGCTCCAGGCGGTGTTCGTGTTCTCGTGGAGTTCGGGCTTTATCAGCGAGCGGCTGGGCGCTCAGAACGCCGGCGCGATCAACCTGCGGTTCTGGCGCTTCCTGTTGGTTATGCCTCAGTACTGCCAGCGATACCCCAGGTTAATTCCCCACGATTGCTGAAGTTGCTTGCCATCGGCGTACTGTCCCTCTACGTAGATTGCTTGGCTGGCAGACAAACGAAGATTGGAGCCCAGCACAAATTCAGCCCGCGACCCATCAGGCAGTGCGTTGTTAAGGCGAACGCCGTTGACATTGACCTCAGTGCGCCCCTTGAACTCATGAATCAGACTGACCTTGGCATACGGCTCCACGCTGCGCCCACCCGTCAATGCGAAGTTTTTGCCGACCATGGCGCCCACTCGGCCTTGCAGTGAATCCACTCCACCACTGTCAACCTTCAAACCGTCGGTAGAGGTGTAATTCAAGCCGTCAACGTGTGAGGCATTCAGCTGCACTTGCGGCTCCACAAACCAGCCACTGTCCGCTTTGAAGCGCTTACCCCCTTCGACGCTGGCGCTGTACCCGTTGACGTTGTCGTGGCCTTTGACGCGTTGACCGAGGTTGGTGGTACCGCGAATGTCACTGTCCAGGCGGTTGTATTTAAGTACGCCGTCAACATACCAACCGCCATCTTGCAGCCAGGTGGCGTAGCCGCCGATGCTGGTGCTGTCGATGGTGCCGTGTGCACCTTCACCAAAACTCATGTCGGCGCTGCCGCTGCCAAACAGGCCGCCCACGTAGAGCCTGGCGGCATCAAGCTGGATAGCTTTGTCCACACCTACCTGCAGCCCTTGGATCGACTGATCGAAACCACGGCTGTAATGGGTGTTCACGTTGTAACGGCGATCGAAACCACGTACCCAGACTCCACCGTAGTCATTGCTGGTACGCAGATCGCCCAGACGTGCGTTCAGGTTATCGAGTTCGGCATTCAGCAACAGGCTGCTGGCTGTTTGCATGCCCAACGCGCTGTTACTGCCTTTGGACAGATCCTGCGGGGTGACCTTGGGGGGCGCAACCGGCGGCGTTACCGGTGGTGTAACTGGTGGCGTGACCGGCGGCGTAACCGGCGGCGTAACCGGTGGCGTAACCGGCGGCGTAACCGGCGGCGTAACCGGCGGCGTAACCGGTGGCGTAACCGGTGGCGTAACCGGTGGCGTAACCGGCGGCGTAACCGGCGGCGTGACCGGTGGCGTAACCGGTGGCGTAACCGGTGGCGTAACCGGCGGCGTAACCGGCGGCGTAACCGGTGGCGTAACCGGCGGCGTAACCGGCGGCGTAACCGGTGGCGTAACCGGTGGCGTAACCGGCGGCGTAACCGGCGGCGTAACCGGTGGCGTAACCGGCGGATTAACCAACTGGTTGGAAGCCAGGTACCAGTTATTGTTCTGCTCAAGCAACTGGTAGCGGAACGCCCCGGCATCGACATGACCACCGTAGAGGTCAAACTTCCCGGAACCACCCATGGTTTTAACCAGGGTCAGGGTGCCGTCCTGGCTGGCAGGGTTGTTGCCGCTGTCGGCGACTACCAAGGTGTGCTCACCCGTGGTGGTGCCCCCTACGGTAATCAGGTCACCGCGCTGTGAAGCCAGGTCGGTATTCATCGCAAACGTGGTGTTGCCGGAAAGATCGCCGGTGATGTTCAGGCTTTTGAAGCCACCTGCTGCGACAAAATTAACCCGACTGTCTTTGGCGGCAAAATTGCCCAACTGCGAATCACCGGTGAGGTTCCAGGTGCTGGCGTTCTGCATATTGAGGGCACTTAGCCCCTGAATACGCCCGGTAAGCGCAGTGTTGTCCAGCTGCATCGAGACATTCCCGGCACTTTTCCCACTCACCAGGCTATCGCCCGTCAGGGTACTGTTGAACGCCTTGATTGATACCGTGCCGTAATCCACTGGTGTGCCGTCGGACAGCTTCCCCTGGTCAACATCAAGCAGGTTTTTGCCAGTTGCCTTGGCCGTATCAAGGGCCACATCCAGTTGCCCGCCCCGCACGGCTATGACCGAACCTTGAGCGGCACTTAACGAGCTTGCGGCGTCAACCTGCACCTGGTTTTGTTGGCCAATAGCACCGGCATAAGCACCCAAGGCAACGCTGCCTGCGCCGTCAGCTTTTACCACCACCGTATGGGCGTCGATCGCCCCGCCGCTGTTGAGCACCAGGCCTTGGGCCTTGTCGCCGTCCGATGTTATTGCAAGCTGGTTGGCTGTTACGGTACTGCCGGTCGCGGAGTAAAGCCCTATGGAACCGTTGCTGGTGGTAACCGAGCCACCGTCCAGGTTGATTTGTGCACCGCCAAAGGCCGCTGCGCCCGCCCCTCCCGTGGCTGCCGAGCCTTGACCGTTGTGAACGCTGATGAGCGTGTTGCTGGTATTGATCACAGTGCCTGCGCCTTCGGCATATACACCATGTGAACTTTGGCCGGTGGTGTCGATTGAGCCACCCACCAACGAGACCTGCCCGCCCTGGGCAACAATACCCAGTGCGCCATCACCCGAGGTAATCGCCACCAGATCCTTGGCCACCAGGCTGCTGGTGGGAGAGGCCAGCCACACGGCATAGGCGCCATCATTCTGCGTAATAAAACGGCTATTATTGACCTGTGCAGCGGCGTCGCGGTTGATATTCAATGCGTGGCCGCCACTTTCGGTGGTGCTGATATCAGAGTCTGTGATGCTTGCGCTGGCTTGGGAGCCGGGTATACCCAGCAATAAAATGCCACTGTCGCCGGAAGATACACGCGTTTTAGTCAGCGTAGCGCTGGAAAGGGGTCCGCTGACATAGACCCCATTGGACACCCGCGAGTTGATTGACGAGTTTGAAATGTCCACCTTCGCCCCGGCCTGGACCCCCACGCCATAGGATTGGTTACTGGACGTACTCACGGTGCTGTTGGACAACTGCCCACTGGCTGCCGCCCCCGAAATAACCAGCCCACTGGAGTTTAAGTTAGTGGTCACCAGTGTGGCATTATCGATGAGCACAGTGCCCAAGGAAAACACGGCGGCGGACGAAGTGCCGGACGTAGTCGCCCGGCCATTGGCGTAACTGACTGTGTCCCCGGCGATCACCGATATTGCGGGGGTTCCCATCGTACTACTCGAATAATCGCCCTGCAGGGTTTGCCCGGAAAATGCATAGACAGGCACGACCAGCAGCATCACGGCGCCAGAAACTTTCCCAATATCCGAACTCATGCACACCTCAAAACTTGACTATTAGTTTCAGCCCTGTGTCGCAGCCATGTAGAAACAGCGAAGCTTCTTATATCCAATAAGAAACTTCACCGGCGCGACAGTCAGTTTATAAACAGGGATGAAAACCCAATGTAAAAATCAGCACCAAACAGCGGCAATTGGCAACACCGATAAGTGCCCAATGCGTGACGGGATATTATTTGTAATCAATAAAAAACGTCGCGGTAGCATTCGCCGGTCCCGGCCCGACGTCGGCGGTTGTTTGTATGTACCGTGCGACAATAGGAATAGACACTGAGTTGCCTTGGGCGACGATGGTACCGACCTTCTGAAGGGTGCTCAACGCAAAAGGCCCTTGTGACGTCGCGACACCGGTAACCTTCACGCCCACACCCGTGGCAGCAGCGATGGCACCGTTGGTAGGGCTGATGGCAATGATATTATTGGCCAGATCAACCGCCGGCAATGTCGGGTCAATCCGGTAGTCCACTTCGGTGATACTTTGGGCGTTGGGGCAGTTCAACAGCTCGATCGAACTTACCACGGCACGGGACATGCTGCCAACGCCAGTAAACTCACTGGTCTGATGCAGGCCGAGGTACATATTGACGTCTTGCGTATCGCACGTTGTCGTATTGATCGAACCATTGAAGTTAACGGTACCGTCCGAGGCATGGGCAGACGAAGCAATGACAGCGGCTACCCAAAGGGGCAGTGCAAGTAGTTTAATATTCATAATTTCCCTATCCTTTACTAATGATTATTTTATTGCTCAGGTTTTCCACAACGGACTGGCACCGGCAGATCACCCATGCCAGAAGAAGCGTTTTAAAATATAAAATGATTGTCCTGACGCACCGCCTCAACATAGACCCCACACGCGGGATCATTTAACTGGCTGGTGAGCGAGCAGGACTCATCCGAGAACCCCGTGACACCCTGCGATTTTCTTTCGAGCAAAGTTATAACGCGCGCATCTTGCTTATATAACGGGCGTTGCAAACGCACAGCAGGGTGGGCAGAACGTTGACGAGATAAATACTCGTCAATCGGAAAGTCGTCCTGTGAACATTGATGCCCGTCGACAGCGCGATTGAAGTTGATGCCTTGCACAATCGACCATGTCCCATAGATCGCCAGCACCAACTGAATCACTCGCCACACTTTCATTATTATTCTCCCCGCGACGGCCTTTAATACACCGCCCATAACCGCTGCCGGTCGCTATTGATATTCAAGGGTAAAGGTCACGGTGGCATTCGCCTGCCCTGCCGTCACGGTGTCTGCCGTTTGAATGTATTGCGCTGACAGCGGGATGCTGTAAGCCGCGCCCTCCACTGCCAACGGCGTAATACCACTGCTTACGTAAGTGCCCAGCGGCAACGGGCTGTTGGACGGACCAATGATCTGCAAGCCGACACCGCCGGCCGAGGCGATACTGCCCAGGGTGGTCGGGTTGATGTCGACAATACCGCTCGCCTGGCTGAGCGCCGGGCGCGTCGGGTCCAGCCTGAATTGTATGGTGTTGGCACTTTTCGCGCCGACGCTGGTGGCGCTGCCTTTGGTCTCGTCCCAGGCCGGCCCGGTGGTTTGGTAAGTGCCTTGAAATGCAGGGCAGTTGAGCAGCTTTATCTCAAACGTTTTCAGGCCGGTGGTGCTGTTCAAGCCGGAGAATTCACTGAGCTTGTGCACGCCCATATCGACCGAGACATCCGGCGTCTGACAGGTGCGCGAAATCACATTGACCGCACCGGTCATACGCACACGGAACATTTCGAATGCAACGCCATCAAGCGTCATGGTGGCTTCGACCGTCGGCAAGTTGCTCGCCAGTACGGCACCCGGCGTCACCTCGCCAGTCTTGATGATGACCATGTCAAACTGCGAAATGGCATCGGTGGCAACCGTGCAGCCTCCCGCCACCGCCGGGCAGCCAGGTTTGCCGGCAGTGACCACATACGGAAAGTTACCGCTGGCGTTTGTCAGCGCCACGCCCAATCCAGGCACACCGGTCTCATAGACTTTGCCCGCGTAGGGTGCGCTGCTCCAGGTGCTCAAAGGCTTTGGCGCGCTGGTCACATTGCCCAGCACACTCATGGTGTCCGGCGCTGAAGAACAGGCGATCTGCAAACTGCCCTTGGCGTTGTACGACTGGCGATACACCACCGCGCCCAGCGGCACATCGCGCCCTACCGTGATGTTGCCGATCTGAATCGGCAGCGTGCCATCGAAGGCTTGCCCGCTTTGTACGCAACTGGCCATGGCAAACCCCGCCATAGACCAGAGCCCACAAACCCCCAGGCTCCATTTCACAACTGCCCATGGCTTCATGGTTTTATCCCCTGTGTGGCGCCAGCTGGCGCAGTGCCGATGCTGTTATTGATCGGTGAACACACCGCATCCATTTGCTGTAGTTGCTGGCCGTCATTTTTGAGCTCAGGAATGTCGACTGAGCATTGCTGATCCGAGCCCGCGCCCCACTTGACCAGCAAGCGGCGAGTCCCTTCCTTGACCCGTGCATACAACTGCCCGCCCTGCCCGACGATACCGACCGAATTACCCGTTTCATCCTCCACACCGGCACCGAATGGCAATGACAGGCCTTTGGCCGCCGTGACATTCACCAGCACCGCCGCGCCGGTGTTGGTGCCGTATTTAAGCGATACCACCGCCCCGGCGCGCGGAGCGACCTGTTGACTGGTTTGTTGCAGTTCCACATTCAGCGACGTGCCAATCGGGTCGATGGCCACCTCGTTAAGCTCATACGGGCGCAGATAAGGCACGACCGCATTCCCCTGGCTATCGAGTTTCAACCCCGGATAGCCGACCACCTTGGCGCCTTCCGCGCCGGGGGCACTCACCACGGCCATGGTTTCGCCTCGAGCCGAGGTGAACGTCACGCCGTTGGGGTGTGCCACCACGCTGCCACTTGCACTCAGCAAAACGCTGTCATAGCCATCCCCATGGCTAAGCGAGGCACCCAAGGTGGATTTAGACCCGGTGTATTGGCCGTTGACCGCCGTGCTGTTGGTACGGCCCGTGCCATCATGCGTCACCGTTGCGCCGTAGCTGTATTCACGGTCTTCGCCTGCCACGTCGCTGTAAGTGGCGCTTTCGTTGTATTTGCCATCCGGGTTTCGATCCAGGCGCATTTGCAATTGCGGGCTGAAACCGCGTTTGGCACCGAAGTCCAACGGCATGGTGGCGCTCAGCGACAGGCTGTTTTGCATGTCCCCCACGCCGATACGGGTACGGTTGGCACTGAGGCCATAGGTCACTTTGCCGATTTGGGTGTTGTAGCCCAACTGGTACTGCACATCCGTACCGCCCTGGTTCCAGTAGTTCTGGGTAAACCCGGTAAACCAGATACGGCCGCGCTCGCCCACGCGCTGGTCGGCCGTGAATGACAAGCGGCTGCGCGGGCGGCTCAAGGTGCTGGTATCCAGGCCTGCCTGCTCGGCGTCGAGCAGCTGCATGGCGCTGGCGAAATCCAGATAACCGCGGGAAGAAAACCGATAAGCCCCGACCGAGAAGTTACTTCCGGTGCTCAAAATGTTTTTGCTGTAAGACAAACGCAGGCTCTGCCCCTGGGAGCTGCCGGCCTTGAGGTTGGTCTGTGCCTGGCTGATATCCACCGCCAGTGCGCCCATGGGCGTACCAAACGCGCTGCCGACCAGCACATTGAGGTAGTCTTCACTCGTTTGTGCGCCACCGTAACCGGTAACGACGTTGCTCACGCCTTGCTGATAAGTGCCCTGGAACAGTGGACGCGGGCTGGTGCCAAAGTTGTTGCGCGTGCGCCCCAGCGTGGTGCTGAAACGCGAGGTGCCTGGGCGCAGCAGTTGCGTCACCGAGGCATAGGGCACGACAAAACTCTGCTGCGTGCCGTCGGCTTCATAGACGGTCACGCTCAGGTCGCCGCCGTAACCGGTAGCGTACAAGTCGTCAATGACGAAAGCGCCTGGCGCCACGGTGGTTTCGAACAACAGGTTACCGTTCTGCCGGATCGAAACCCGCGCGTTGGTGCGGGCAATACCACGCACCACCGGGGCGTAGCCGCGCAGCGTCTCGGGTAACATGCGGTCATCGGTGGCCAATTGCACACCGGTAAAACTCAAGGTGTCGAAAATCTCGCCACTGGTGTTGGATTCACCCAGGGTCAGCTGGCTTTTCAACGCAGTAACATCGTGTTGCGCGTAGGTCGCAATCCGCTGGTAGGCCGTCCCGGTTTGCTGCTGCCAATTGATGGTTGCATCGTGGCGCAGGCGCCACTCACCGATGTTGAACCCGGTGTTGAGCCCCATGTAGGCGGTGTCTGTATCACCTGTAGGGGTATTGAGGCGGCTGGCATTGAAGTTGTAACTGAGAATGCCGGCCGTGACGCCACTGTCCCACAGCTCGGGGCTGACATAACCACGCGCATTACGACGCATGGCAACCTGCGGAATGCTGACGTCCAACTGTTGGTCCGAAGGCGAAAAGGTCGCCGTCGCACCGTCAATCAAATCGGGCAAGGCCAGGCACTGCTTGCCGCTTTGCAACTGCTCAGTGGCTTGTGGTGACAACTTACGGAGATCGACCCCCAGCAACTCAAGGAACCCCTGGCTGAAACACACAACCGGATTGCCGCCCGCTTTATCGGCGCTGATTTGAATGTCCTGACGCGTGACAATTTTGCCGTTGATCATGACGTCGGCGCGGTACTGGCCAGCCGTTACCGGGTTGCCTTTTTGGTAGGCGGACAAATCGAGATTACGTGAATCTTCAGACAGAAAGTCGCTGTTGAACTGAACGTCTTCGGCAAAAACACTGCTGACAACACACACGCCTGAAAGCACTACAAACGACTTCAATATCCATTTTGCACGCGTATTTCGGACCGTCCAGGGCCGCGCCCGCAGGTTCATCCCCGGGCCGAAAAAGCTGTTCATAAGTCACTCTTTTTGAGGCGTGCGCACGTTAGTGTGCGAGTGGTTGCTTCACTGGAACCAATGCACCGAAATCATTGATGGCATTGAACTCAACACGTGCATCGGAGGGCGGCAGCGAGGTTACCGACGGCAGTGCAAACTGCTTGGTTTCACCCGGCGCGATCATGCCGTTTTCACTGCTGCTGCGCTGCGTACCGGAAACCAGCGCGAGCTCAACTTCAGAGACGAAATAGGCCGACGGGTTGTAGGCCTGCAACGCGTAACCTTTACCTTGCGCGGCCGGCACGACTTTCCACTGCACCTGTGTGATGGCCTCGTCGGGAGAGCCTGGCAAACCGGCCGGGCGGTAAAAAATCTTGATGCGCGAACGGAACGCCATCTGCAGGATATTGGCGTCGATATTGCCTTGTGGCTTGGGCGGAATTTCCAACAGGTTGAACCAGAACACGGACTCTGCATTGGCGGGTAATTGCGCGCCTGTATAGATCAAGCGCAGGCTCTGGCCTTTGTTTGCATCAATGCGCGCAACCGGCGGCGACAATAGAAACGGCGCCTTGGAACTGGTGGGTGTGGACTTCACATCCCCGGTGTCGACCCAGGATTGAACCAACGCCGGCAGGTCACCATTGTTGTTCAGCTTGACCGTAATTTCTTTGGCCCCTGCCGGGTACACCAGGCGGGTTCCGGTAATAACAACGCCCGCAAAACTCTGCGAGCACACCAGGCCAGTCAACAGCGCGAGCAACGTGCGATGGAGAGGAACTCGATGACGCATAGGACACCTCAGCGGTATTGCCAGTAAGTGCAAGCACTTACTGGCAACGCGTTACTTATTGATAGTCTATCGAGTAGGTAACGGAGCTGATAACCGAACCAGGTGTCGACGCGCCAGTGGCGTAGTACTGCACGGCGTAGTTCATGTTAGCGGCGCCCGTCGAGTCGATGGCGCTGCGGCTGGTGGTTGCACGCTGTGCACCGGCGCCGGCCTTGATGGCCGTGTTGTTCACCGCATCAACCAATTGCAGTTGAACGTTGGTGGCAGTACCGGTGGTGTTTTTCAGGTTGCCGCTGTTGGCATCAACAGTAGTGCCCGGCTCAAACATGGCGGCGGCCGTGTTGGCAGTGCCAGTGCACTTGCTCAGTTGAATAGTGAAACCGGTGGTGCCTTCAACTTGGGCAGCAGCAGCCAACTTGGAAGTCGACACGGTAGGCAGTGTGACAGTGGCAACGGTTGGCGTGACGACGCCGTTAACTGCAACGGTGCAAGTCTGAGCAGTCAGGGCGCCATTGAAGTTGATGGTGCCGTCAGCGGCGTTAGCGAACTGAGAACCGGTAGCGGCAACCAGAACAGCGAGAGCAAGGGCTTTGCGAATCATGAGAATAGTTCCGTAAAAGAGAATCGAAGGTGTCGCTATTGACCATACTTGCTTGCACTTCATGTGCTTTATTCAAGATCAAGCCGATTGTTTCTTGGCGACGGAGAGAATGATCTTATTTTTTTACCTACATTCCACTAGGACGCGTCCTGCGAAAACATGCGAAATTTCCCAAGCAATATTCCCTCTCCAATACAGCAGCTTCCTACCTCACGACACGCCACGCATCTGTAGGAAATTTCCCATTTTCCACAGGAATATTCCCATATCTTGCTTCCAAAGAAGGAAGCAAAATAACCCCAATGCGGCGTAAACACCCTGTTCTGCCGGGCTCATGCGCCACCCTCCGGGATAACCGAACAGCCCGATAACTATATTCAGTACGCCATTAGCACTACGTGCTTAGAGGTTGCGATGCGTAAAGCCCTAGTTGTAGACGACCATCCTTTTATTCGTTCGACCGTAAAGATGATTCTGGCGCAGGAGAACTTTGAAGTCATGGCCGAAGCCTGCAACGGCGCCGACGCGGTGCAGTTGGCACGCGAGCACGAGCCGGACCTGATCGTGCTGGACATCGCCATGCCCAAACTCGACGGGCTCGAAACCTTGTCGCGCCTGGTGAGCCTGGACGCGCCGGTAAAAGTTTTAGTATTGACCTCTCAAGCGGCCGAATTTTATTCCATGCGCTGTATGAAGGCCGGTGCAACCGGTTATGTATCAAAAACAGACGATCTGGATGAACTTATCAGGGCAATCAGAATGATCATGTCGGGCTATACCTGTTTCCCTAATTTGTCCGTCAATACCACACGGCGACAGGATCTGGAAAAAACCGAACTGGCATTAATTGGCAGCCTGACAGATCGGGAACTCACCATCCTGCAACAACTGTCCAGAGGGTTCAGCAACAAGCAAATCGGGGAAGAGCTGCTGCTCAGCAATAAAACCATCAGCACCTATAAAACCCGAATTATCGAAAAGCTGGAACTTCCATCGCTGGTTCAATTATCCGAATTTGCGAAGCGTAATGGGCTTGTATAATGAAAAGCTACAGCCGGATTTGCCGGGTATTACTACCGGCGCTGACCGTTGCACTGTTCAATAATGTCGCCATGGCAGAACCACAGACATTACAACTGCTCGGACGCTCGACACTGGAGAAACACCCTATAAAGTTAAAGCCGTCAGATAAACTCTGGCTGCAACATAAACGCACGCTGGTGCTGGGCACGTCCACACCGGACAATGCTCCGTTTGAAATTATTTCCAACGACAACGAGTTCGAAGGCATCACCGCAGACTTCATGACGTATTTATCCGAGGCACTCGGGCTTACGGTGACGGTAAAACGCTACGACTCCCGCGATGAGGTAATGGCCGCCTTGAAGGCAGGCGAACTGGATATGGTCGGCTTCGCGAACAACCTCGAAGCGCAGGCCCCCGAGCTTGTGCTGACGGCCCCCTATATGCGCGACCAACCCGTGATCGTCACCCGTACCGATGACACCGCACAGGCCACGCCCGAACTTGCCCACACACGCATTGCCATGTTCGACGGCTACATGTCGCAGCATCTGGTGCACGCCCTTTACCCGGATGCCACGGTGTTGCTGTACCCCTCGAACTTAAACGCGATTGGTGCGGTGGCGTTCGGGCAGGCCGACGCCTATTTGGGCGATTACATCAGTGCTAACTACCTGATCAACAAAAACTACCTGAACCACGTACAGCTGGCGGATTTTTCCAGCATGGCCGAAGGTGATTTCTCGTTCGCGCTGGCGCGCGACGACGCTCCCCTGCTGAGCATCATCAATACGGCCCTGCAGGCGCTTCCCCTGAGTGAGCGGATGGTCGCACTCAAACGCTGGAGTTCAGGCAATGAAACGATTCAAAGCCATCGCAAACTTCAATTCAGTCACCAGGAGCAAGCCTGGATCGACCAGCACCCACACGTGAGTGTCGCGGTGAATGATGACCTGGCGCCATTGTCGTTTTTTGATTCAACCGGCAATTTCCGCGGTATTACCGCCGACATTCTTGCCAGGATCAGCCTGCGCACCGGCCTGAGCTTTGACGTTCAGCACGGCAACTCAGAACATTTGCTGGACGAGGTAAAAGACGGAAAAATCGACCTGCTGGCGGCGTTCATCTCAAACCTTGACCGCGCCAAAGAACTGGCCTTCACCCGCGCCTACCTGACCACACCCTTCGTGCTGGTGGCTGGCGCCCAAGCTCAAAGCAACCTCTCGTTGGATGATCTGTCGGGTAAAACCGTCTCGGTGATCAAAAGCAGCAGCATGCGACGCTTTCTGGCAGAGCACTATCCAAGCCTGAAAGTCATCATTGAAGACACCTCGGTAGACGCCATGTCCGCGACTGCCAAGGGCGACACCGACGCCGCAATCGTACCGCTGATCAATGCCAGTTATTCACTGGAGCAACGTTTCCCCAACCAGCTGAAGATTGTTTCGACGGTGGGTACCGCACCTGCGCGGATCGCCTTTGGTACTGCTCTTGATACCCCGCAATTGCGCTCGATCATGAACAAGGCGCTGATGAGCATCTCCCCGGACGAGATGGATGAACTGAGTAACCGGTGGCGCCTGGAAGTCATGCCCGGCAACAGTTTCTGGGCACAACATGGCCAACTGATCATCAAGGGCCTGATGATATTTGCAGGTGCCCTGCTGCTGCTGTTCGCCTGGGTTTTCTACCTGCGCAAACTGGTAAGTCAGCGTAACTACGCGCAAACCGCACTCTACGATCAGATTGAATTCAAACACGCGCTGGTTTACGGCACCCCCCATCCTATCTATGTGAGGGACCACCGGGGACGCATGGTGCTGTGTAACGATGCGTACCTGCAGATCGTCGGCTTGAAACTGGCGGATGTCATCGGTAAAACCATCACTGAACTGCCTGGATTGAATCGTAACGATGCACAGAACTTTCATCAGGAATATATGAAAGTCCTGCGTGACGGCGAACCCGTCATGAAGGTACGCACCGTCTCGGCGCACAGTGGCGCCGACATCACCGTGTACCATTGGCTTATCCCTTACCGTGGCAGCGACGGACGCATCGCCGGAATCATTTCGGGATGGATCGACATCAGTGAACAGGAAGTTTTATTGAAGGACGCCCAGCAAGCACGATACGACGCTGAAGAAGCCAACCGTTCAAAAACCACGTTTTTTGCCAGCATGAGCCATGAGATTCGCACGCCGATGAATGCGGTAATCGGCATGTTGGAGCTGGCTATCAGAAAGTCGGACCATGGAATACTGGATCGAGTGGCCATAGATGTGGCCTACGATGCGGCGCAAAACCTGCTGGAGTTGATCAGCGATATTCTCGACGTGGCCAGGATCGAATTCCGGCAACTGGCACTCGCACCGGAACGCATCAACCTGCGCACGCAACTGGACTGCCTGTTGAGCCTGTTCCAGGGCCTGGCACAGCAGAAAAACCTGGCCCTGCTGCCGAAGATTGATGCGAACGCCGATGTTGATGTGCTGCTCGACACCCTGCGTTTCAAGCAAATAATGACCAATATCCTGGGCAACTCAATAAAGTTTACTGCACGGGGCGAAGTCACCCTGACGGTCGATGCCGAGCCAAACCAGGATCACACTCAACTGCAGGTACGCATCGTCATCACGGACACCGGCATCGGCATCTCCGAGCAGGACCGGCAACGCTTGTTTCAGCCCTTCGTACAGGGCAGCAACAACACCCACACTGCACGCGCGGGCTCAGGTCTTGGCCTGGTGATCAGCCGCGAACTGTGCGAAATGATGAAGGGTGAGCTCAACCTGTCCAGCACACTCGGAGAGGGAACGCAGGTGGAAATCTCCCTGGAGCTGCCGATACTCGAGCCGCTGACGGAAACCGAGATCCACTCCATCGACCTGGCACCACAGCCCAAAGTGCTGAACATACTGATTGTTGATGACTACCCCGCCAACCGCCAATTGCTGACACAACAATTACGCTACCTGGGCCACTACACCGAAGAAGCCCCTGATGGGTCCAAAGGGTTGCGCACGTGGCGTAACGGCAACTTCGACGTAATCATCACCGACTGCAACATGCCCATCACCGATGGCTATGACATGACCCGGGCCATCCGCAGCGAAGAGTTTGAGCGCGGCGACAAGCCTTGCCTGATCATTGGTTTCACTGCGACCGTCCACGAAGGCGAGAAGCAACGTTGCCTGAATGCCGGCATGGACGACTGCATGGCCAAACCCATCGGGCTGCAGGAGTTGAGCAACCGACTGGCCCTGTACGGTGGCGGTGACGTGGTTGTGTCGGGTGAACCGCAACCGCCTGCCATTGGCGACAGAGTCGACCTGCACCGGCTCAAACAGCTCACACAAGGCAACAACGCATCCCTTAAGCTGCTGCTCAAGGACTTGTTGTCCAGCACCGAGGATGACCTTGCGCAGCTGCAACAGCAACTAGCCGCGCCGAACCTGTTGGCGCTCCAGCAGCTTGCCCATCGCGTCAAGGGCGGGGCTCGAATCGTCAAAGCGCAGCGGTTGATCAATAGTTGCGAGGCGCTGGAAGGAGCCTGCGATGAGAGCGGCGATGCTCAAGCGCAGGGTGTCGAGTCAAGCATCGATAACTTGCTTCAGGAGATGATCGCGCTCTCGGTCCTGTTGACGGAAGAGATCGAGCATAAGCTGGCCTGAATGCCCCTGTAAGGAAACGCTCCCTGCTTCAGATACACGCAGGGAGCGTCTTTCGTTCATGCAGTTTAACGCGGCCTGGGTCAACATACTTCGCTCTCATCGCAGTGTACTTGACAGTGTTATGTGTCATGCACAGTACCAACGTACAAGCCAGCACCACCGCAACAATCGGCAGTAACACGCCTGCACGGGTAAACGCGCCGCCGGGCGCAACCAGCACAGTTCCCATCAGCAAACCAAACGCCGCAGCCCCCAGGTACACCGAGTAATCGGTACCCTTATCAAGCAGGACGACAATAAGCATGAGCAGCACCAGCAAGGCGCTTGCCTGGAGCAGACGCAAGGTCAATACGTTATTGAACAAGCGCCGTGCAGCCCCCGATAGGTCAGCCCAATACACAACGGCCGCCAGCCCGGCTGCCAGACTGGTGATCGCCCCCACCGCGCCTGTACGTTGAAACGAAACGGGCACAGCGGCTCCATCGGTATACAGACGAAAAACACTCAGGTCGTCAGACCAATAGTCGACCGCCAAACCTGAAAAGGCCCCCCCACAGACGTACAGAACCAGCCATTGCCATCGACGCACGCAGCGCTCCAGCGCCGCGCCAATGATCGACAGTGCCGTCACGCTGGCTACCAGACTTTGCAGTGACGCATGGATAAACAGACTGCTGAATAACCGCCAATATTCCCCCGCAAAGGTCAGAGGAGCAGTGTTTGAACCGAGCCAACGCAGCTCGCTTTCGGAGAAGGCGCAATAATGGCCGAGAATATGAACTTGCCAGAGATAGGCGATGACCGTTGCGAGTACAAAAATCAGGGTCAGCCACGGTATAGATGATGTTGTGTGACGAGAAAAACCGGCGCCGGTAAAACGCATAAGAGTGACCTCCGACAAGTGTCAAAGCGTGCTTTAAAGTGCGTAAATGCAACCTGTCGACGGCCACCCACTACAAAGAAAATCAGTTTATGGACGCCGTGCCCTGCCGCTCACGGTCTCGACAATCGCCATGTAAACCGCCATGGACTCAACGTCCACAACCGGCGCAGCCGATACATTGATTGCGCCGCCAAACAGGATCGGCACAGGTCTGGGCGCCAAGCCCTGATCGTTATAAATCAACACTTGGATGGGTTTACTCTTGCTGCGTACGGTGTTTAGCAATTCTGCACCACGCCCCACCAACCACGCGGCGTTGATAAACAACACATCGATCGGCTGCCCCTCGTTATTAGTGATGCATAACACTTCATCAAGTGAGCGTATCGGCGCAACGCCGTAATACCCGAGCGCGTTCAGTATTCTTTCAAGTTTCAGCCCTCGCCTGCCGTCACTTTCTGCGATGACTATCCTCAACGCCTTATTGACCATTTGGGCGACACCTCAATGTGTTCACTAAGTCCAATTCAAATCGCCCTGCAAACTGGACTTCTTGTCACTTAGCCACTGCGCAAAATGAAAGGCACTCATGGGCCTGGCATAAAGAAACCCCTGACCTTGAGTACACCCCAATTCAACCAGTTGCAGCCTTTGTTCCTCCGTCTCTACACCTTCGATGACCACCGTCATACCGAGTGTTTTTCCGAGCGCGAGGGTGCTGTTGATAATGGCCTTGCTACGGTCGTCAATCAGGAAACGCTTGGTAAACTCACGGTCCACCTTGATTTCGGTGAACGGCAATTGACACAACCGGTGCATCGATGAAAAGCCCATGCCAAAATCGTCGATCGACAACCGGCACCCCATCATGCGCAGGTGGATCAGGCACTTGAGCGTGGTTCTGTTTATTTCCAGGGAGCCGCTTTCCGTCAGTTCAAAGGTCAACCCCGAACCCGAAGCCGCATAGGTGCCAAGCAGCTTTTTAATACCCATGCTCAGTGAGCCGTCCGAGAGTTGGCTGGCCATGACATTGAGGGCGTAATTCACACTGTGTCCGCGTATCTTCAAGTGGGACTGCAGCGCGAGGCTTTGCTTGACCTGAGTAAACAGCAATTCATTCAATAACCCACAGCGCTCAAGTACCTGCATAAAACTGGGCGGATAGAGCAAGCCTTTAGTCGGGTGCTGCCAGCGCGTCAATACTTCTACACCGCGAAACTCGCCGGTTCGCAAATCACATTTAGGTTGAAAGTAGGAAACAAACTCACCGCGTGCAAAGGCACTGCAGATCTCGTCGTCTCCCAAATCATTAACAGGCTCATTATCGGCCATGCTGACTCCAGGCATCGACAGGTGTTTTTTCAACAGCGCTTTCAAGTCGCCGTATTGAATAGGGTTGGCAATGCTGCCCAGTAAGTTCAGGCCCAGCACATTGACGAACTGGCGAATATTGAGCAGCAACTCGGCAGAAATAGAACTGCTGATAATGACCGACTTCGCCAAGCCCAATTCATCAACGCAAGACAAAAACTCCAGCCCGTCAATATCGTCCATGTATAAATTACACAGTGCGATATCAACCGAACCTATCTGCTTGAGCAACTCGATTGCCTGGGCGCCCTCGGCCGCTTGAAAAACATGCGCACACCCCATGTGCTGCAACATAGCCACTGCGATAGAGCGTTGGAATGTATGACTTTCGAGAACGAGTACACGGAGATTAAAGGTGAGCATCTAGTTCGAACCCAATATTACACCGGCACATCATGCATGCCGACACCAACAGAACTAGTAGGAAACAGCTCACCTAAAAGTAGGAATTTTCCCAGAGCACCTCAACACAGTGCGTGCTTTTACTGTCGGAAATTTCCCAATGATTTGACGGACGCGTCCTATTTTTTGACAACTCAAAACGAGCGATCTTTAAAGAACGGTCACAGATGCGGCCGAGCGGTCGATGAGTGCCTGCAAGCTATCGGCAGTCACGACACCTACCAATGCCTTCTTTAATGGAATTACCCTTATGATCCGTAACATTCTTGCCTTGAGCCTTTTGGCGGCCGCAGGCGGCGCCCAAGTGGCCAACGCCACCGACGGCAGTGTGAACTTCAATGGTTCAGTGATCGCAGAGACGTGCCTGATTGCCGTCAACGGCATGGTGAGCCCCCTGCCTGGTGGCGTGACCCTGCCGACCGTCTCCACCGCGCGCCTGGCAACCGCCGCGCAAGTACAGGGCGCCACTGGCTTTCAGATTCGAGTAGCAGGATGCACAGGCCCCGCTAATACCGTGGCAACCTTTTTTGAGTCCAGCGCTACGGTCGACGCAGTCAGCGGCAACTTGAAGAACACCACGGGCACCGCCCAAAACGTGCAACTGCAACTGCTCGATGTGGTGACGGGTCTGCCGATCAAGGCGGGTGATACTGCGCAAAAGTCCAACAACACCCGCTCAACCCTGGTCCCGGGCAGCTCCGGCAACAGCAGTGCGGTCATGAACTACGGCGTGCAGTACTACGCCACCGGCGCGACCACCCCAGGCAGCGTGGTTGGCCAAGTGACTTACAACTTGGACTACCAATAAGTCCTGCGGCCTGGCGGCCCTGAAAAAACGATGACGAACAACACTTGTCACAGGCGTTGTTCGCCATCTGCCCTCGCAGCAACCCTTCCCCTGTTTTCAGTTCGTAGCGAATCCCCCGTGATGCTCACGTGCACGCTCAACGCTGCCGACACATCACACCGCGTAATAACCCGCCATATAATCGACGAACGCTCTGACCTTGGGTGCCAAATGCCGGGAATGAGGGTATAGCGCGTAGTAGTTTCGGTGCCCCAATGCGTAGTTGGGCAGGATGCCGACAAGCTGGCTGTGCGCAAGATCGTTACGCACGGTGGCCTGGGTGAAGCAAGCAATACCGGCACCCGCCAGGGTTGCCGCATGCAAGGCGCTGATGGTGTTGGTCTTGAATTGACCAGAAGGGGCAACGGTCACCGAAACGCCACGAGCCGGGGTCAACTGCCAGTCCGAGGTGGCCCCCACAAACGTCAGCAGGCGATGCTTGTCGAGTTCCTGGGCGGTACGCGGCAAACCGTGAGTTCGGATGTAGCCGGATGAGGCAACCAGCACCAGCGGCGACACAGCCAACGTGCGAGCAACCAGTGTGGTATCGGCCAGGGAACCGGCAATGCGGATAGCGACGTCGAAGCCTTCGGCAACCAGGTCGACGAAGTGATCATCGCAACACAGTTCCAGTTCGATATCGGGATAACGCTTCTGGAACCCTGGCAGCCAGTGTGGCAGATCCAGCGTGCCGACAACCAAAGGGACGCTGACACGCAAAAGGCCCTCCGGACGCTGATGTCCGAGGGCCATGGCTTGGGCTGCAGCCTCCACGCGGTCGAGAATGTCGACACAGGCCGCGTAATACTGCTCTCCTGATCCGGTCAGGCTGAAGCGCCGGGTGTTGCGGTTGATCAACTGAACGCCCAGTTCAATCTCCAGTTGCTGCAATTGCCGTGAAATCGTCGAGTGTGTGGTATCCAAACGCTCTGCCGCAGCAGAAAAACCCTTGGCTTCAACGATGCACCGGAAGGCGCGCATGGCAGATAACTGGTTCATGAAGCAGGCGTTCCAAGTCTGGGTATCAGTTAACCGGCAGCGCAATGATTTGCGAAGTGGTCAGGACCGAGCCGAAGGTGTCTTCGATTTCAGCCAGTGCCGAGTTATGCAGCTCATCCTTGCTGACGGACTTGCCATTGGCGCGAGTGATGGCACGGGTCGCGGTGGCGTCGGATGCTACCACAACGTCATAGCCCAACGGCACGGCATCACGTGCGGCGCCGGCAACACAGGCGTGGGTCATCAGGCCGGTGATGATCAGGGTTTTGACATTGTCTTTTTTCAGCTGGGCATCCAGGTCAGTACTGGCGAATACGCTGACGGTGGTTTTGCGTACGATTTTGTCCTGTGGGCGCGGCTGCATCAGCGGGTGAAAATCGACTGTCTTGCCATCAGTGGCGAATACGGCCGAACCCGGTGGGGCGATGTGCTGTACGTGAATGACCTGGATCTTTTCCTTGTCGGCAAACGCAATCAGGCGCTTAGTGTTTTCCAGGGCTTTCATGCCATCAGGAATCGGCATACGGCCGGTGAAGTATTCATTCTGGAAATCGATGACCACCAGCGCGGTAGTTTTAGGGTCCAGATGATCCGTCGACTTGGCACCGAACATGGCGCGAATGGTCGGATGCGCGTTCACTGGAGCATCGGCGGCGGCGGCAAACTGGCCCATGCCCATCATCAGGCCCAACGCCACGGCGGCGGACTTGAACAGGCTGGAAACGGAGCGGCTGGATTGAGCGGATTTGAACAGCGTGACGTTGGTCATATGAGCGTTCCTGATGTGCGTGATTGGGTTAACTGGTGCTCAGTCTAAGCAGACTGCGCAACTTCTAAAACGCACAAAAAAGCACAATATCTGTTTGAAATTTGCACAGATAAATCTTTTTATCTCACGCAAAAAAACGCCGCCGGCCCTTCAGGGCAGACGGCGTTTTAAGGCTGAACCACGATCAGACGGTGCGCAGACCGACAATGTGCGACGTGGTCATGACATCACCGAACGTGTCTTCGATTTCTGCCAGCGCCGAGGCGTGCAATTGGTCCTTGCTCACGGACTCACCGTTGATCCGGGTAATCGCGCGAGTGGCCGATGCATCCGATGCAACCACAATGCCATAGCCCAATGCAGCGCCATCGCGCGCAGCGCCCGCCACACAGGCATGGGTCATCAGGCCTGCAATGATCAATGTGTTGATTCCGGCCGCTTGCAGTTGGTCGTGCAAGTCGGTGCTGGCGAATACGCTGACACTGGTCTTGTGTACGATTTTGTCCTGAATACGCGGCTCGATCTGCGCGTGAAAATCGACCGTCTTGCCATCCAGGGCGAACACTGCCGAACCTGCCGGCGCAACATGCTGCACATGGTAGACAGGCAGCTTGGCCTGGTCGGCAAACGCAATCAGCTTGAGGCTGTTTTCCAGCGCTTGCAGGCCATCGGGGATTGGCATTGCACCGCTGAAATATTCATTTTGAAAATCGATGACCAACAGAGCCGAAGTCTTGGCATCCAGCTGTTCGATAGGTGCGGCACCGGACATTGCGCGAATGGTCGGGTGCGAATTGACGTGTACTGAGTTCATTACGAATCTTCCTGGTCAGCGGGTGAAGGGTTGATGAGGCTCAGTTTATTCAGCATCTTATGTCATAACCATGCACCAATCAGCACAATACCTGTGCACTATCAGCACAGACCCGTCGGTCGATCAGGGGTTGGATTTGATCGCAGCACCGCTGCCTGCCCGATCTTTGAGCAGTGCCATCAGTGCGGGGTCGAAGTACGCCACTTCCAGGCGATAGCTCCTGCCCAGCAGTTGTCCTGCGCCATACCAGACGATGCGGTTAAAACTCAGGTTCAACCCGTCGTAGCCGTACTCGAACAGATGACCGCTGCTGGCGGTGAATGCAAACCGGTTGTCCGAGTATTCCTTCAAGCTGTATTGAGTGTTCTGCCCATTGGCATACAACTCTTTGACGCGCTGCAAGTACGCCGGCGCAATGCTGCTGAAGAGGTTTTGCGCGCGTTGATTGTATTGCTCCAGGGTCAAGCCTGGCGTTTGCTCCAGTTGCGTGGCAATCAGCGCAAACAGATCGGCATCGGCTTTGGCGACGGCCAATTGCACACGCAGGTAGTTGTTGAGTTTCTGCGGGTCGATACTCATGGTTTGCGCATGCTTGCCTGCGGTTTGATCAGCCTTGGCGGGCACCATGAACTCACTGGTTTTCGGCAGGGTCATCACCGATGTGGCGATGTAGGCCGCGCAGGCGGTGGCGCGCCGAGCAGCATCCGGGTCCACCAGCAATGACAGCGGGTGGCCCTGGGGCGCAACGTTGCTCAGGTTGATGCCTTGTTGTTGCAGGGTTTGCGCGACTTGCGCCGCCGAGCTTTCGCCACGCGCCAACGCGCAGACCTGGCGCATCATTAGATCGTTACGTTGCCCGTCGATCATCGGCACCAGGCCTGCCACGGCGCCTTCAATAATCGGCAAGGCCGGCAGTGAAACCCCTTGCGGCGGCTTTTGTGCAGCGCTGTGCACAGCAGCATCACAGCCAGCCAGTAAGGCCAGCGGAAAAAGCCATCCGGTAGTTTTAAGCAATGACATGGTGTAGGCCTTGTTCTTAAAAAATTAAAGCCCGACGGCAAGCGCTAAGCCATGCCGTCGGGCGATTTCAGGTTAAAGAGCGCCCGGTATAAACCGGGCGCAGGTAGCGCTTACCACTGGTAGCCCACGCCGACACCTACGCCCGCGTCGCCTTGGGTGTTGGTGGTGGCCTGCAGCTTGCCGACCCAGTGACCATCTTTGGAGATCGTCGACACACCGAGCGACAGTGCCGATTGACCCCGGTAGTTGGCGGCCCCCAGGGAAGTCATGCTGGCACCCGGTGCGTAAGGTTGTGGCAGGCTGGCCATGGCCATCGCGCCGGCGATCCCCGCGCTCAAGGTGTCGTCCTGTTTCTTCAGGTCGTTCTTGAGTTCGGAATAACGCTGATCGGTGTAGGCATTCGCATTGTTGGTGGCGCTCGCCACGCTCTTGTTGAGCTGGTCGAAGTTCACCGCGTCGGTGCCTTGGGTCGCGGCGGCCACGTTAGTGATCTGCCGCTCGCTGCCCACGGCCCCTACCGAGACGCTGTTGTCACGATCGGCCACCGAGTTGGCGCCCAGTGCCGCGCTGTTTTTCCCGGTAGCGCTGGCACCGTTGCCCACGGCCAGCGCATTTTCCCCGCTGGCCTTGGCATTGGTGCCGATGGCAGCGCTGTTGTTACCCGAGGCCTGCGAACCCGCGCCGCCTGCTATCGCGTTGGTACCGGTGGCTTTAGGCTTGGCCAATGCACTGCTGTTGTTCACCTGGAACATACCGTCGGTGCCGTTCTTGATATTGGTCACGTCGGTGTTGGTCTGGGAAACATTACCACTCAGGTTTTTGATCGAGGTATCGGTGTACTGATTGGCTTGTGCCACCGCACCGTCCAACTGCCTGACGTTGACCGCGTCATTAGCCTGCTTGCCGTCGGCAACATTACTGACGGTACGCGTGTCGCCGGTGGCGGCATTGCCCACCGACACAGTGCCGACGCTGGCGTTGCTGGCATTGGAGTACTGACCCGTGTAGGTCTCGGCGCCGCGACCGTTGTCGTTGGCGCCTTGGCCCAGGGCGACACTGCCATTGGCGCTGGCGACAGCACCGTTGCCCACTGCCACTGAGCCTGCACCCGATGCCGCAGCCTTGTTACCGGTCGCGACCGAAGCGTTACCGGATGCGACTGCAGCAGGGCCTGCGGCAATCGAATCCGTGCCGCTGGCCACCGAGTCGGCTTGAGTGGAGTTGCTGTGGAAGTACTTCACACCCCCGCCGTTCACAATGCTGTTGACGTTGTTTTCGACGTTCGTGACACGACCGCCCAGGTTGGTGATTTCAGTGGTGTTTTGTGCCACTTGATCACCCACCGCCGACAGCTGCGCAACGTTGACCGCATCGTTAGGCGCAGAACCTGCCGCCACCCCGGTAATCTTGCGGTTGCCCAACGCCGTGCCGACGCCGACTTCGCCCACGGAGTTCTGCAACGCCGTCAACCCATAAGCGCCATAGCCTGTTTGAGCACCGACCGTGGTGATCGAACCGGCACCCAGCGCCACGCTCGACGCATTGCTGGCTACCGCCCCGGCGCCCAATGCCAGCGACTGCTCACCCTGAGCCTGAGCTTGAGTGCCGATAGCGATACCGGACGTCAGCAGCACCTGGCTGTTTTGGCCCAATGCGATGCCGCCGGCTGCCGCCTGGCTGACCACTGCGTTATTACCGATGCCGATACCGTTGTCGCCATTGACCACAGAGGCCGGCCCAACTGCGATTGCATCCTGGCCTACGGCCAGCGAGTCTTGAGGGTTAACCGAGTTGGCATGGAAGTACTTGGTGCCAGTGGCACTGAGCGACCCCACGGCCCCTGTCAATTGACGCAAGGTCACCGCATCGTGCGCCTCGGTGCCGTCCGCCACGTTGGTCAACTGACGGTACTCGCCGGTTTTACCCACCGAGACCGCGCCGAGCAAGGTTGCATCCGAGGTGTTGTAGTTGATCGTGCCGCTACCCACGGTGATCGCTCCACTGCTCGGCGCAATGGCGCGGTCGGACACCGAGCCTTGGCCCAGCGCGACGCCGCCTGCTACGGCCACACTCGCCTGGTTGCCCAACGCCAGGCTGCCTGCGGTGCCTGCCGAAGCCCCCACGCCTGCGGCGAACGACTGCGCGCCACCGGCGGCCGCTTGCGCACCGATTGCCACGCTGTCGACACCGGTGGCGGTACTGTCTGCCAGGGTTGAGTTAGCGTGGAAATACTTGATGCCGGTGCCATTGTTAACGATGTTGTTGACCTGACTGCCAATGCCGTCGACTGCACTATTGGTGGCAAACAGTTGGCTGCCGTTCACCGCATCGGTGCTGGCGACCGAGACCTGGCCGGCTGCAACGTTGGTGATCTGACGCTCGTTGCCCAACGAGCCCAGGCTGAGTACACCCACTGGCGCCGTACCTGCGAAGGTGTAACTGGTGCCGTTGATCACGGTACTGGACGTAGCGTTAGCTGCGACCGTGGTTGCGTTGTTGCCCAGGGCGACCGAGTTATCGGTACTGGAAACCGCGTTGTGGCCGATAGCTACGCTATTGGTGTTTTGTGCTTGACTGGCCGAGCCCAGAGCAATCGAATA
This sequence comes from Pseudomonas onubensis, assembly GCF_965653655.1. Taxonomy (NCBI): domain Bacteria; kingdom Pseudomonadati; phylum Pseudomonadota; class Gammaproteobacteria; order Pseudomonadales; family Pseudomonadaceae; genus Pseudomonas; species Pseudomonas onubensis. The sequence goes on from NZ_CBFHAZ010000004.1 coordinate 57,469, forward strand.
GGTACCCGAGGAATGTGCTGCGCTGTTCGGCAAACCAAACTGTGAAACACCACCGATTGCGATAGAACTGTCACCCGATGCTTGGGAGTTCATGCCTAGCGCGGACGAGTTATTACCTGTCGCCTGAGCACCGGTGCCCACAGCTGTAGCGTTCTGTGCAGCGGCATTAGCGGAACTGCCCAGTGCAACTGCGTATTGCTGACTGGCCGTCGAGGCATTGCCTATAGCAGTAGCTCCGTGACCCGTCGTAGTAGAGTGATCGCCAATAGCAACTGACCCGCCAAATCCGACGGGGCCGTTGGTGGTGGCACTTCTGCCAATTGCAATATCGTAATCCGTAAATGCATTGGCCGAGTCGCCGATGGCAACAGACTTTACACCGCCGGCATCAGCCAAATTACCCATTGCAATCGCACTAGCGGCCGTTGCCTGAGCCGCCGGCCCTATCGCCACACTGTCAACACCTGTTGCGACGCTGTCGCCCAAAGTAGAGTTGGCGTGGAAATACTTGATCCCCGCACCGTTGGTGATGATGTTGTTTATCGCCGAGGTGTTACCCGCGATATTGGTGGTGTTGGTAGCGATATTGGTTGAGTTGGTGGTGACCTGTTGGTTGGTCGCGTTAAGTTGCGAGCCGTTCACCGCGTCGGTGCTAGTGGCGCTCAGCTGGCCGGCCGCCACGTTGGTGATCTGACGTTCAGCGCCTGCGCTGCCCACACTTACCACGCTGGTTGGGGTTGCACCGGCGAAGGTGTACGCCGTACCGCCGATGGTTGCACCGGAGGTTGCATTGGCGGCCGCCGTGGTGCTATTGGCACCGAGCGCTACTGCACCGGCATTGCTGGAAGTGGCTCCCGAGCCCAGCGCGAGACCTTGAGTGGCCGCCACAGAGACGGTGGCGGTGTCGCCCAATGCGACCGAGCCGGCAGTGTTGGCTTGCGACGTATTGCCCAAGGCCACCGCGCCCTGCCCCGTGGCAACGTTGGTGTTGCCCAACGCTACAGCGCCTTGCCCATTGGCGGTGGTCTGGGCACCAATGGCGACAGACCGTCCGCCAGTGGCGTGCGCCAGTACACCCAAGGCAACGGCGCCGTCGCTATCAGCCACAGAAACATTACCAAACGAGACCGTACCGTCACCCGAAGCCACAGCGCCGGAGCCCGCAGCGACCGAGTTATTTCCCATGGTCTGCGTACTATTGCCGATAGCCACGGAGTTACGCCCCGCTGCGGAGGTCCCGAATCCGAGCGCCGTCGAAGCGACACCGCCCGCCGTGGCGTTCTGACCAAGAGCACTGGCGCCTTCGGCACTGGCATTGGCCAAGACACCCAAGGCGATCGACTCAGCGCCAGCAGCCTGACTTTGATAGCCGATAGCCGATGCATGCTGACCGGATGCCGTGTTACCAGAACCCAAAGCGAGTGCGGAATTACCTGATGCCAGCGAAGAAGTGCCGCCCGCAAACGAACCACTGCCGCTGGCCTGGGCATTCAAGCCAATCGCCGTGTCCGCAGTGTTCAAGGCCTGAGCATTTGGCCCTACTGCCGTTGAGTTCAAGCCCGTCGCCGACGCGTCAGCCAAAGTTGAATTGGCATGGAAATATTTAATCCCTACACCGCTGCTAATGTTGGCGATGGCCGTGCCCAGGCTGTTCACCGAAGTGTTGGTCGCGAACAGTTGGCTGCCGTTGACGGCATCGGTGCTGGCCGCCGAAACCTGGCCGGCCGCAACGTTGCTGATCTGCCGCTCGCTGCTGACCGAACCCAGGCTGAGTACGCCTACCGGCGCCCCGCCCGCAAAGGTGTAAGTCGTGCCATTGATGACGGTGCTGGTGGTGGCGTTGGCCGCGGCGGTGGTCGCGCCGCTACCCAGGGCGACCGAGTTGGCCGTGCCGGCGGTAGCGCCATTGCCCAAGGCCATCGCGTTGGTGGCCGTGGCGCTGGATGCCGGGCCGACTGCAACGCTGTCGGTGCCGGTAGCGGAGCTGTCTGCCTGGGTCGAATTGGTGTGGAAAAATTTGATGCCGGTGCCATTGGTGACGATGTTGTTAATGGCGGTGGTATTACCGGCAATATTACTGGTGTTAGTCGCAATATTAGCGGTATTGGTGGCGATGTTGGTGGTGTTTGTGGCGATATTACTTGAGTTGGTGGTGACCTGCTGGTTGGTTGCACTGAGTTGCGAGCCGTTTATCGCATCCGTGCTGGCGGCGCTCAGTTGGCCTGCCGCTACGTTGGTGATTTGACGTTCGGTGCCTGCGCTGCCCACGCTTACCACACTGCTTGGCGCCGCACCGGCGAAGGTGTACGCCGTACCGCCGATGGTTGCCCCGGTGGTTGCGTTGGCGGCTGCCGTGGTGCTGTTGGCACCCAGGGCTACCGCACCGGCATTGCTGGAGATGGCTCCCGAACCCAGTGCAAGGCCTTTAGCCGCTGCCGCAGAAACGGTGGCGGTGTCGCCCAAGGCCACGGAACCGGCATTGTTGGCTTGCGATGTATTGCCCAACGCCACCGAGCCCTGCCCTGTCGCGATACTGGTGTTGCCCAACGCCACTGCGCCTTGACCGTTGGCGGTGGTCTCGGCCCCCATAGCGACCGAACGGCCGCCAGTGGCGTGAGCCAGCACACCCAAGGCAACTGCACCGTCGCTATCAGCCACCGAGACATTACCCAGCGAGACCGCACCATCGCCCGAAGCCACGGCGCCGGAGCCCGCAGCGATCGAGTTATTACCCGTGGTCTGAGTACTATTACCGATTGCCACTGCGTTACGACCCGAAGCCGTGGTCGCATAGCCAAGCGATGTTGCAGCAACACCACTTGCGACGGAGTTCTGACCAAGCGAGCTGGCGCCGGCGGCGGTGGCCTTACTGCTGACACCCAACGCAGTGGACGCTTCACCACTGGCCACGCTTGAAGTACCAAAAGAAGAAGCGGTGAGGGCAGTTGCCAAGGCACCCGAGCCCAAGGCGGTGGCACCTGTGACAGTCGCCGACCCCGACACGCCCGCGACTGCGTTTGGCCCCAAGGCTACGTTGTTAGTGCCGTAGGCACGGCTCGCCCCACCCAGCGCCATAGCATTAAACCCAGTTGCCTGGGCGTTGGTCCCTAGCGCTGTCGTATTTCCGCCTGTGGCTATCGAGGCGTTACCGATCGCGACGCTGGAACCGGTGGCCGTAGACCCGCCGCCGGCGCCGATGGCAATCGAAAAAGCATCGGAGATCGCCGGCGCGGTGCTTCCGGTACCGTTGGCCGTACCATTGCCGACCTGGTCAAGCTGCACCGAGGTGCCGGCCATCGCGAAAGCGGACACCAACCCCAACGACAGGCCTGCGGTCATCGCCGCGGCTTTTTTCATGCCCTTGGAAGGACCGCTTTTAGTTTTTTTGCAGGCAAACTCGGAAGCCACTACCCAGCCACCCAAAGAAGCATTCCATACAATCGAAAAAATCTTATTCATCTTTTTTATTGGCGAACGCCAACCTCAAACAAAGAACTTCGAACATTCGAAACTCTGTATTTTTAATAATTAGTTTTCAGCAAACCCTTCATTCACTACGACGGCCAAAGCCGGCAATACGCTGCACAATTGAGCCGCTGAAGTATGTTTAACGTATGCACGCAAGATTGTTTTCGCATAGGCACCCGACTCCCTTCTGGACATCACCATTTAACAAATAACGCCTCGCCTCTGAGCGAGTCAGTTTTCGCCCGCACCGTTTGGATGAGTGCAGGCAATCGTTGTGCACAGCGCACTCGGCAGGCATAACGTTATATTTCACAACGGCTCGGTACGGTGCGATCACTCCACCGTCGATACACGCCGCTCATCCAGCCATTGCATCAGGTGAACACTGCTCATGGGGCGGGCAAAGATGAACCCCTGGCCCTCAGTACATCCCAATGCGATCAACTGTTCGCGTTGTTCCTGGGTCTCGATGCCTTCTATGACCACCGACATGCCCAGTGCTTTGCCCAACGCCAGCGTGCTGCTGATAATCGCGCAACTACGCGGTTCTTCAAGGAAGTTCTGGGCAAACATCCCATCCAACTTTATTTCGTTAAACGGCAACTGGCATAACCGTTGTAAAGAGGAATAACCTGCACCGAAATCATCGATCGATAACTTGCAGCCGATCATGCGCAGTTGTACAAGACTCTTAAGGCTGCTGGGTGTTGCTTGCAGCAGGCCGCTTTCAGTCAATTCAAACGTCAACCCCGAACCCGACAGGTTAAACTTTGTGAGCAACGCCTTGATCTTGCGGACCAGACGCTCATTCGCCAACTGGGTCGCCAGTACATTAAAAGCAATGTTCAACCCATGCCCTTTCTTGTTCGCCTGACGCTGCAAGAACAGGCTTTGACGCAGCTGATCCATTAGCAACTCATCCATCAAGCCACCCTCCTCCAGCGCAGACATAAAGTACGCCGGCGTCAACACGCCATGTACCGGATGATGCCAACGGGTCAAGACCTCCACGCCATTGACCTCACCGGTCTGTAACATGAACTTGGGCTGAAAGTAGGGATGAAACTCTTGATCGGTCATGGCACGCCGAACCTCGGCGACACTGGGCGGCGCGATTGTCCAGTGGGCAGGCTTTTCAACCACCGCCTGGGTCGTGTGCTTTTTCAGCAGCATTTCCAGCGCGGCGTAATGCAACGGCTTGCCGACGTCACCCAAAAACTGGATCTTCAGCAGCACCACCAGTTGCCGCGCCGTGCGACGCAGGTCCATGGGCAGCGAGCTGCTGATAATCACTGAGCGGACCAGGCCCAACTCATCGGCCTGCTGCAAAAACTCGAGCCCGTCCATGCCGTCCATGCACAAATCGCACAACGCCACATCAACCGGCCCTACCTTTTTGAGCAACGCCAGCGCCTGAACACCATTGCTGGCTTGAAACACCTGCGCACACCCCATTTTCTGCAGCATCGTCACCGCGATGGCACGCTGAAAGCGGTGATCCTCAAGGACAATGACACGCAGGGGGTAAGTGGACATCAAATGATACTCAGTGGTCGCTGGTGATCATATTGATGGATTATGTGAACCCAGCACCGAGGAAACCGCCCCTGAGAATGTAGGAAATTTCCCAAGAGTAATTTTCAGCGCTGAGTCCTACAGACTTAACAGTTGCTGGCTGGTAGTCACATCTCGCTGCGTGCCTTCAGCGCATCAGCGATGGCCATCATTTCTCGCGCCAGATGGGTGACGGATTGCTCCAGCGCCTCCGGCTCGGCTTCAACATCGGCGCGGCAAGCCAGTTCGAGCTGTTCACACGCCTCGATCAGCCACTTGGCCTTGATAATACGTGCGCCGCCCTTGACCCGATGGGCCAGGTCCTCAAGGCCCTGCAAGTCTTGATCGACATACGAAGTAGCGAGTTGCGCCATATCGTCGGTATTGCTGCTGGCCAAGTCCGCCAGCAACCCGTTCAAAGTCTGTGCATCGCCACGTGTCAACAGTGACAGGTTGGACAGATCAATACGCCCTTGCGGCATCTCTTCGCCGAAGCCTGAGGCGCAAGCCGTATAGTTGCCCGGCTCAACCTGTGCAAGACGCTTACTCAGCTCCTTGAGCGAGATGGGTTTGGTCAGGCAGTCGTTCATGCCGGCTTCCAGGCAACGCTGCTGCTCATCAGCATCGACACTGGCGGTAAAACCGAGAATCAGACAAGGCTCCAGGCCCAGTTTTGCTTCTTCGTGACGAATCGCACGGGTCATGTCATAGCCGTCCACAACCGGCATATTGCAGTCCGTGATAATCACGTCGAAGCGCCCACTGCGCCAGGCACTCAAACCTCGTGAACCGTCCGGTGCATCCTCACTGCGATGCCCCAGGTAAGCCAATTGCTGCGTCATTACCATGCGGTTCGCGGGGTAATCATCCACCACCAGCACATTCAATATGCGTAGCTGTTCGACCAGTTCATCAGCCTGAATATCCGCCACTTCAATCGGCGCCAGGATCGGCAGCTCGAAGAGCATTTCGATTTGCGTGCCCTTGCCCAACTCACTGTTGAGGCGCAACTCGCCCCCCATCATTTCGCACAAATTGCGGCTGATCACCAGGCCCAGGCCCGAGCCCCCCCGACCCGACTGGACGTTGTTGCTGCCCTGGGCAAAGGGGTGGAACAGGCGTTCCTGATCTTCTATGGAAATACCCGAACCGGTGTCCTCAACCAGCAGGCGCACCTTAAGAAGGTCGCGCTCATAGTTGGCATGGGCGTCGACGATCAAGCGAATCTCGCCTTCGGTGGTGAACTTGATGGCGTTGCTGAGAATATTGGACATGATTTGCTTGAAGCGCAGGGTGTCGAGTAAGACATCGCAATCGGCATCGGCTGAAATATGCGGAATCAGCACCAGTTGCTGTCGCTGGGCCATGCCCTCGAAAATGCTCAACAGACATTCGACCTGGACGCGCAGGTTGATACGCTCAGGCGCCAGCGCCATACGGCCGGACTCCATGCGCGCCACGTCAAGAATATCGCCGATCAACTCCAGCAGGTTATGTGCGGCATCCGACGCAACATCGATAGCCACACGATCCAGGATGCCTTGGTCGGCCTTCTTCATCGCCAGTTCCAACATACCGATCACCGCATTCATCGGCGTGCGAATCTCATGGCTCAGGGTGGCAAAGAACCTGGTTTTGGCACGGTTGGCTTCTTCTGCCGCGCCTCTGGCTTCGTGTGCTTGCTCAAGCAAGCGCTCGCGCTCGCTGATATCCAGCCAGCCGGAAACGATGCCGACGACATTGCCATCACTGCCGCGGTAAGGCAGCAACCAGTGATAGATCGATATTTCATCCCCCAACAGCGTGATGAGCCGACGGTCCCTGACCAATGGCTGGCCCGACTCCATCACCGCCATACACTCGTCGTGGTAGGCCCGACCTACCACAGGATCGACGTCTTTCATCTCGACGATGGTCTTGCCAATCACGTCGTCCGGCACGAACTTGAAAAAATCCAGATAGCTTTGATTGCAGGACACCATCCGCCCTTCCCGATTGCGCACATAAATCGGATGCGGCGTGCCATCAACCAATACATTCTGGAACTCAAGCTGATCGGACAATGCGGTTTCAGCCACCTCAAGGCGATTGATCAAGCGGCGTTGCCGTGCGATCCACCAGAGTGCCAGCAGCAGCAACAGCGCGGACGCCGCCAGGCCCTGAAGAATCGTGGCGCGGTGTTCAAACCAGTAGGCACTGTTGGTCAGCACTTCGTTGCGCCAACGGTTGGTCAACTCATCCATTTCATCCGGCGCAATACTCAACAGCGCCTTGTCGATGATCGAATGCAGTTGAGGTGACCCAGGGTTGATACCGAATGCAACCCGTGCAGGCTCGCTGCCGACTGTGGAGCTGATGCTCATTTTCCCGGAATAATCACGCGCCAGCAGGTAACGAGCGCTGATCAGCGGAACAATTGCCGCATCGACAGTGCCCTTTGCCGTCATACCCAGCACAGCGGTTGAGGCCTCCCCAGGCACTACCTGCACGCTTGGAAAATGCTCGGTGATAAAACGTTGTACCTGCAGGTTGTTGTGCACCACCGCAATCTTTTTTCCCGCCAGAACGTCGAGCGTCGGCACTTCTTGTGGCGTGCCAGGGCTTATCAATACCAGCGGCGTGGTCAGGTAAGGCCGGGTAAACAGCAATTCATTGCCGCGTTCAATGTTGGGAATGAACGCCGCCAACGCATCGGCGTTGCCGGCCTTCACCTCATCCAGCATGCGGCCGGGCGCATTGCCACGCTGCAGATCAAACTTAAGCCCGCTCAGCAGGCTGACCCTGGCCAGGACATCCGCCGTGATCCCACGGAAATTTCCGTTTTCATCCACGAAAGACAAAGGTGGCAGGTCGTCATTGACCAGTACCTTGACCACCGGATGCTGTTCGATCCAGTCACGCTCACCTTCGCTCAATTGCAATTGACGACGGGCTTGCATGTTGCCTGCGCCCGCGCTCCAGCGCCGCAGGATACTGGCGCGGTCATTGACTGAGATCGTGTCCAGCACCGTGTTGATGATGCGCGCCAGCGTTGGATTATCGGCGCTCATTGCAAACGAGAACTGGCTGGCCTCCACACGGGAAAAACCCGCCAGATGCACATTGTTCAAGTAGTTTTTGTTGATCAGGTAATTGGCGCTGATGTAGTCGCCCAGATAAACGTCAGCCTTGCCAAAGGCGACCGCACCGATCGCAGCCAGGTGTGTGGGGTATAACTGCACGTTAGCGCGCGGATATAAAGCCTGGACGGCATCCAGCGGCAGGTAATGGTCGAACATGGCGACACGCTTACCCGCCAGATCAGGCGCCAGGACGCTTTGGTCATTCTCGCGTACCACCAGTATCGACTGATCCCGCAGGTAAGCCCGTGACTGCACGAGCCCGGGATGGGCACGCTCGAAACGGCTGGACGTGCCGAGCATGTCGACGGCACCCTGCTTCAGTGCACCAATCGCATCAGTGCGCGAGGCATAGTGTTTAACCTCGACATCCACCTTTAACCGGCTCGACAGCATCGCGGTAAAATCGCCGGTAATCCCCTCCAGGTCGTCGCCGGTATTCATGATCTCGAACGGCGCATAATCGGGCTCGGAAACCCCAAGGATCAGGGTTTTCTTGTGCTGCAACCAAGCCCGGTCAACCTCACTGAGGTTCACCGCGTGGTCCTCCCCAGCCGTGCGGCTCAAAAGCTGCAGGGTGTGGGGGGCAGCCATCACCTGCAACGGCACCGACACCAGGCTACTCAAACAGCCCAGCACCAAGCCGAGTCTTACATAGGTATTCATTAAATAAGCTCGTTGCGTTTGGCAAACTCGGAGAGGTGAACAAGCGAGTTCACGTTCAGTTTCTCGATCAGGCGGGCCTTATAGGTGCTGATGGTCTTGTTGCTCAGCAGCATTGCATCGCCGATCTGCTTATTGCTCAACCCACTGGCCAATTGCTGCAGGATGGTCAGCTCACGGTCGGACAAATGCTGTATCAGTGCGCGCTCGGTGGCTTCCACATCGTTTCTGCGCACAGAGTTGACCGTCAGGTTCGGAAAGAACGTATAGCCCGCCATGACGGCTTTGACGGCCCGGATCAATTCACTCAGGTCATCCACTTTGGAGACATAGCCCGCCGCCCCCGCCTTCATGCAGCGCATCGAAAAAAACTCAGGCAATTGCGAGGTCAGCACCAGCACCTTTACCGGTATTTCCAGATCGGCGATCCGCCCCAGCACATCCAGCCCATCCAGCTTCGGCATGGCGATATCCAGTACCAGCAAATCGGGCAAATGCTCACGCACCAGTTGAATCGCATCCGCGCCGTTATCCGCTTCTGCAGCGATCACAAACTCTTCCTGTTTAAGGATCATTTTGACGGTTGAACGAATGAACGGGTGGTCATCCACGATAACGGCTTTATACATTTAGACCTCCAGACACTGCATGAGAATGTAAGTCATTGGCGTCCTGCCCTGCGAAAACTTCGCTCAGTGCATACTTACACGAATAGTTCCCTCTGATATCGGCGCAAAACCACCTTACATTAAGCCAAGCGGAAACTTATTTCATTAAATTGAAATATTGAGCCCACCCTGAAATATAACCTGCGCAAACCTGAACACTCACGAACCAAATCACACATTATTAAACCATTTATTTTATATGGCTATTAAGCCGCCCGTGGGCTTAACCGCCGGCCAACGATGGCAAGCCCGATTATCTGCACCCAAACCCATACAGACCCCGAACAAGATCGGTAGGAATTTTCCTACATCCTTTTAGGAAGTGCTTGTGTGATTTCGCTTTGCCACTACCGCACAATACTCAGCCTGAATAACCAGCCCTGACGCATTGATTAATCGTCATCACTACGACGCGATATGAGTGCGACTTACACGTCAAGGTCACTGCCAACACTGACCTTCAGTAAACTTCGTCCCGGACATTCAATGAACCGTTTTCTCGATGCAAAACTTTCAACCAAACTTATTTCGACGTTCATACTTTGCGCCCTCATTACATTAGCTGTGGGGGGCCTGGGCAGCAGGGGCATCAATCTGCTATCGGACAGCCTGAAGCGGGTGTACACCAACAACTTGTTGTCCGTGTCCAAGACCAACGAAACCAAGACCGCCACCATCGCTCAGAACCGTGACCTGTTCCGCCTTCTGGACCTGTGGACGCATAACGGTTCGGATGACGCCAAGCGTGAAGTGTTGCGCTCGCTTAAAGACAATCAGGTCATCAGCGAACGCGCCTATGCTGTCTACCGCGCCACCCCGCTGGCCAATGACGAACGTGTCGCCGGCGAGCAGATGGACAAAGACTGGCCAGCCTATCAAGCCAATGTGAATCACTTTCTGGCCACGCTGCAGTCCGGCGATATCGAGGGGGCCCAGGTTCTGTTGACCAACGAACTGCAACGTGGCTATGAAGTGCTGCTGGAAGAACTGAACATCATGGTGGGCTCCAACAATCGCCAGATCGGCGAAGGTGCCGCCGACGCCGATGTTCAAGAACATACTGCCAACCTCTATCTGCTGTGCGGCGTTGTGTTTGCGTTTATGGCCGCCATTGCCCTGGGCCTGTGGATCACACGCTTGATCAGTGCGCCGATCAATGCGGCGGTCGACAGCGCGCAGCGCATTGCTTCGGGTGACCTGACCCAACGTATCCAGCCGGGCAGCAGCGACGAAACAGGCCAGTTGCTCAAAGCGCTGGGCAACATGCAAGGCAGCCTGAAAGACACCATTGAGCAAATTGCCAATGCCTCAAACCAGGTGGCGCGCTCGGCAGAGGAACTCAATGCCGTCACCGAGGAAAGCGGCCGTGGCCTGGGCCGTCAACATGACGAAATCCAGCAAGCCGCCACCGCCGTTACGCAGATGTCGGCCGCCGTTGAAGAGGTTGCGCGTAACGCCATCTCGACGTCACAAGCCTCGGAAGCCGCCAACGCCCTGGCCATAAGTGGTCGTGATCAGGCCCAGGAAGCCGTTACCGCCATCAATAACGTCAACTGCGAAATCAGCGCCTCCAGCCTGATGGTTGAAGACTTGGCGGGCCAGGTACGCGAAATCGGCAAGGTGATGGAAGTGATCCGCTCCATTGCCGACCAGACCAACCTGCTGGCCCTCAACGCGGCCATCGAAGCCGCCCGTGCCGGCGAGCAAGGTCGAGGGTTCGCCGTGGTGGCCGACGAGGTGCGAGCACTGGCAGCGAGAACCCAAGCCTCGACCGTGGAAATTGAATCGATGATCGGTACCGTGCGCAACGCGGCCGAGCAGGCAGTACGTGCGATGACCAACAGCCAGTCCACGACCGTAAAAACACAACGCTTGGCAGAAGCTACCGGGCAATCGCTTGAGCGCATTGCGCATAACGTCTCAGAAATCAACGACCGTAACCTGGTGATCGCCAGCGCTTCGGAAGAACAAGCCAACGTGGCCCGCGAAGTGGATCGCAACCTGGTCAACATCCAGGACCTGTCCACACAAACGGCCGCAGGCGCCCATCAAACCAGCGCCTCGAGCCAGGAGCTGGCGCGGTTGGCCGTGTCGTTCAACGAGCTGGTGGCACGGTTCAAGCTCTAGGCTCGAATGCACCGGACCAAAACCGCAGAAAAAACAGCCACGCTATTGAGTGGCTGTTTGGGTAACGGTAGACGCCCTTTGCGTCGCCTCCTCGAGAAACGCAATCGAACTGCGCCAATCCCACCTGCTCCCCTGCGGCGCCGCCCCGGAAACCCAGGCCGCTCAATCTGAAGCCTGGACTGCCGCCGTGACCTACGCCGCCTTACTCCACGACCTGGGTAAAATCGCTGCCGACCTGCGCGTGGAATACACCAACGGACGTACCTGGCATCCTGAGGACGCCCTGTGGCTGGTGAGCAAAACCGTGTGCGACAAACTGCGCGCCCACTTGCTCGCTCAAGGCATCGATGGCATCCCGCAGAGCAATACGGCAGTGTTCAATGTGTTGCAGGAACACGGCATCGCCCAGGCCAACCCGGAGGGCAAGGCTATCTGGGTCGCCACTGTCACCGGGGACAACGGCTGGTCGCACCGTTTCACCTTGCTCAAGCTGGCACCTGCCCTGATCTGGGAGGCCGACACACGACCACCCTCCTTTGCAGGCACGGTTACTGTGGAAACCTCGACCCAAAGCCCTGCCCCACCGAATGAGGATTTGACGCAAACCGATCCACCTGAGGGGCTATGGGACTTCACGCTCCTCGAAGAAGCGCCGCCCCCAAGGATGACCGAAGACGCAGACAATCAACCTTCACCAGGCCAGCACTTTATGGCGTGGTTGGCACGAGGCGTGCGCAACCACAGCCTGCGAATGAATGACGCCAAAGCCCTGGTCCATACCGTGGACAACACTGTGTTTCTGGTCACCCCAGGCCTGTTTCAACGCTACGCCCAAGAACATCCCTACCTCGCCCGCCTGGCCAAGCAGGACAAGCTCCCCGACTGGGAATGGGCGCAAAAGCACTTTGAGCACCCGAGACAACACCGCAAACAGCCCAATGACCTGAATATCTGGACCTGCAACGTGCAAGGCCCGCGCAAACGCAGCCAACTGCACGGCTACCTGCTGACCGATCCCGGCAACCTGCTCGACGAACTGGCTCTGAACAATCCTTACCTGCAGCTCATCACCACCAGCATGCAGTAGGAATTTACACACAACGCTTAGCGAACAATCCGTCAACGCGCGGTGCCCCTTCTGAATTGACGAGATTGCCAATCGCTTTCACATTGGCCCCTGTGTCCGGCTGAGCCTTTCAGCCACATGCCAGCAGCCAGGATCTTCAGGCTGCGCTGCGGTTCACCGCAGAGGTCCCGCCCATGATCGCTCCGCTTCCGGTAGTGCGATCATTCGACTTCAGGTCGATGGAAGCCGTTTATCCCCCACCCCTTACGGGCCTTCCCGTATGGGGTCGGCCTTTGCTACTTTGGAGGTCATATGAAACTCGAAATTGCTCTGTACCAGGCGTTGACCTCAATCAACGTACCCGAGCAGAAAGCCAATGCTGTAATCGATGCGATGGAGGCCGACTTGAATACATTTCTCGCTACCAAGGTAGATATCGCGAACTTGCAAACTCAGATTGCACAGCTTTAGTCAAAACTCACGTTGCGCTTGGGCTTCATGTTATCGGCCGCCGTTGGTGTGCTGATTGGCGTTATGAAGCTGATGCAATAATCACTAATCGCGTTTTTTTCTCTGCGGGGGACCATCCAATCGGATAGCTTCCCCCGCCCCGCCTGCCCAAGCTGCATTCCCCCCTGAACGCAGCCATCCATTTTGTCGAGATATGATCCATCGTTTTGGATATCAACCCGATCGGTAGCAGCAGACCGACGGACATGGTTTTTGTCATTCAACTGCATTACATTCGACTCAAACCCCTTCGTAGGAATACCTATCATGGCCAGTAATGCCCTGATCCAGACCCGCATAGACCCAGATGTGAAAGATCGCGCTACGGTGGTTTTGAACAACCTGGGACTAACAGTCTCCGACGCCGTGCGTATCCTACTCACCCGCGTCGCTAACGAAGGTGCGTTGCCCCTTGGCTTCGCCACTGACCCCGCCACCTACGACGCCTGGTTTCGCGCCAAAGTACAAGAAGCGCTGGACGACCCACGCCCGGCAATCGCTGCTGAAGATGTCGAAGCTCACTTCGCCGAACGCCGCGCCACGGCAAAGCGCAAGCTGTCGGAAGGCATTAAAGGATGAAGTTGGAATGGTCGCCCTGGGCGCTGAAAGATCGTGATGCAATCTTCGATTTCATCGAGCAGGACAATCCCCGTGCGGCCATCGAAATAGATACCCGGATTTCAGAGCAAACCCAACGTCTACAGCTGTTCCCCGAAAGCGGTCGCATGGGAAGGTGCGAAGGGACACTCGAGCTAGTCATTGATCGTACGCCCTATATTGCCGCCTACAGCACTCACAACGATTGCGTGCGAATCTTGCGCATACTTCATGAGGCGCAAAACTGGCCGGAAGAACTACCAATACAAATCGACCCATGATCGGCCTGTAAACCTAAGTAAGTTATCCCCTCCACCACAAAGATCTACCACCCCACCTCCTCCTCGCATCACTACATTCACCCGCCATTGCCAACGGTCCCTTCACCCGACCGAGCAGACTCTGGAGCGTGAACCATGACCATCGGATCCACCTACGACTACCCCGCCTTCGCCGCCAATCACCTTCCAGCACAAGACACATCCTCTTGGCGAGGCCGTTTCCCCAGCCCGCCGGACTTGTGCTTCAACTACCGGAAATTGGTCGAGCAGGAATTCGGCATCGCCAAAGCGATCCAACCCGACTACAAGATCTGCATCGTCGGCGCTGGCGTAACCGGATTAACTGCTGCGCGTGAGTTGCTTCGCTGCGGGTTCACTAACGTCACTTTACTGGAACAGTCGCATCGCATTGGTGGGCGCCATCTATCGGCGCTCAACTTAGGCCAATCCCCCCTGTTGGGGCAGACACCTTTTGAGATGGGCGCCATGCGCATGCCACTTTTCAACCGGGTAGGTGAATCTCCTTTAGACGGCCAATCCCTGCTGGCTTACTACTGCAAACTCTTTGAACTGCGGCTATCCGATTTCCCCAACCCAGGCACACCCCATGTACGCAGCACCGGCATCTACCTGCGTGAAGGGTTGCTTGAGGGACAGCCTGAGCCGCAAATGCTGATCTGGAAAAACCCGCAAGACCACACACCACCACCCACAGAAAAATTGCAGCAGGTGTATGCGAAGTGGCGCCAATTCGCTGACCAGATGACCCGACAAGTCGCGCAGAGCTATGGCACGCCACTGTGGGAATCCCTATGGTCCGCCATCGTCACTCGTTACTAGAAACTGTCCTTTCGTGACTTGGTGACGCTGGCAAGTATTGCGTGGAAGCCATCGAATCCCGGCGATTTCGGCGGGCTCGGCATGACCTCGGAAGAGTCCACCCTTTTCTATTCCATCGGTATCGGCGATGGCAGTTGGGGCGCGTTTTATGACGTGTGCTGCCTCTATCCGTTACGCACGGCCATTTTCGGCTTCAGCAGCCAACTGCAACTGGTGCACGGGCGCGTGGGCATTAACGGCAACCCCGCGCCGTCTCCGTACTTGGGGGAAACCACTCTCAAAGACTGCAATGACCTGGCGTTCGACGCGCCACGTTATCTCGGCCTGGCAGCGCTGGATGAGTGTCTGCTGTTTATGGAAACCAAGGTCGACGGCCAGTCCTTTTATGATCACAGCCGGCAACGCGGCGCAGGTTTTCTCACCGACAGCTCGGTGACACGACTGACCAAGCTGGAAAACGGCCAAATCCGTGTGGTTTACGACTGGCACGCCAGCAGCGCCACCGGCAAAACCGAACGCCATGAAGACTTCGATGCCGTGATCATGACGCTACCGTCCTGGATCATCGAAACCCACATTCAGTTGGAGAATTTCAACCTGGCCATGCTTCCGTACACCGTCACCAACGCTTATAAAACTGCTCACTGGGAAACCAGCTGCAAGGTCTACGCACCGTTGAAAAAGAGCTTCCTGTCAAAAAACAAAAAGATTCCGCAGATTATGGTCACCGACAGTTTTATCCACGATGTGTACACCTACCGCTACCACGACGCCTATCCCTATGACTGCATTTTGCTCAGTTACACCTGGGAGGATGACGCCACCAAACTCGCCGCCTTTGACGATCGAGCGCTGGTCAATAAATGCGTCACGGAACTGGACCGTATCTTGTCGCGCAGCGCCAATATCAAAACGCCGATATCGCCCTATATCGACACAGAAAACGCCGTCGTTCAACGCTGGATGACTGACAAGAACGCGCTGGGCTGCGCCAAGCTGTATCGAGCAGGTACTTACTACGACGCGGTTAGCTTGATGCAGTACAACCGCGACTACAGCCCTGTTTCCGGGCTGTATCTGGCGGGCGAATCCTTTTCCGTGGATGCCGGCTGGACCGAACCCTGCCTGCGCGGCGCTGTCGACGCGGTGATCAACCTCTGCCACACGACCCAGGCCACCTTCAACGGAGGGTTTACCCTGGATGATTACCCGCGCTATCAAGGGCAATCGCCAATACAGCAACAGCCTACGCTTTAAACGGAAACACCCTACTGACGCACAAGCAAAAAAGACTTCCTATTAAACGCCCACCCCTACAGGTGGGCTCATAACAATAAAAAGAGGTCTAGAACATGAACGACTCTACGAGTCCCGTCCGCGTCGCCGTTGTGCAATTCGATCCGCAAGTCGGTACACAAAACCGCCCCGCCAACTTGGAGACCAGCCTCAGCCTTGCGCTGCAGGCGGTGAACAATGGCGCCAACCTGATTGTGCTGCCCGAGTTGGCCAACACCGGGTATCTATTCAACAATCGCCAGGATGCCTATCTCCATTCCGAACCCGTTCCAGACGGTCCCAGCATCCGCGCCTGGATGGATTTCGCCCAGTTTCACCAGGTGTATCTCGTGGCCGGTCTGGCTGAACGTGACGGCATGCAACTGTTCGATACGGCTGTGCTGTTAGGGCCAGAGGGCCTGATTGGCAAGTACCGCAAGGCCCATCTCTGGAATAAGGAAAAACTCTGGTTCACCCCCGGCAACCTGGGCTTTCCGGTATTCGAAACGCCCATCGGCCGCATTGGTTTGCTGATCTGCTGGGACATCTGGTTCCCCGAAGTCCCGCGCATCTTGACCCAACAAGGTGCCGATATCATTTGCAGCCTGAACAACTGGGTGTGGACGCCACCGCCGTTGTTCGACGAAGCCGGCAAATGCATGGCCTCGTACCTGACCATGACTGCCGCCCACGTCAACAACGTGTTTATTGCGGCCGCCAACCGCATCGGCGAAGAACAGGACGCGCGTTACCTCGGTTGCTCGTTGATTGCCGGCACCAATGGCTGGCCTATCGGCAATGTCGCCTCACCCAACGAGCAAGCGATTATTTACGCGGACATCGACCTCTCCAGCGCCCGCAGCGCACCGATCTGGAACAGCCTGAACGACCTGCAGCGCGATCGTCGGGCGGACCTCTACGACGGCATGCTCGGCTATCGCCATCATCCGTGCCTGCCACGCTGATGGGGGTGGGAATATGGACTTCATACCAACAAAAACGTCGTCTGACTCATCGGTTCGCCACCTTGTCATCCTGATCCTGGCCTCACTTACCCTGGTCGTGTCACTCACAGGATTGTCAGTGGCTTACTCCACTTCGACGCAGGTGCTCTGGCCCAGCTACAACGACATGATGGCCAGCCTGCCTGCGCCGACCGCGTGGTTGCGCTGGGTGGTCGGCGATATCAGTGAAGTGGCGTTTTATAAACACGAGTTCGCGTCAATCGGCTTGCTGCTCGGTGGCGCTTTCGGTTACTGGACCAGTCGCTATGCCCAAGGCTGGCAAGGCTTCAGCATCGCCTACGGCACGGGGCTTTGGCCTTGGCTGGTGACCAGCTCATTGCTGGGGCTGTTACTGAGCAATGCACTCTGGGGCTGGACCTTGACCGCCGACACTTGGCAACCGACGTTCGCCGCCTTTGTGTCACTGCCGGCCGCGATGGTGCTGCTGTTTGGTGGAGGCTGGAAGGTCACGCTCAATGGTGCCCTGCTCGGCGCGCTGCTGGTGACGCCAAGCTGCTTGTTGATAGTCAACTTCTTATGCATACCGTTGGGATTGCCGGTGGTGATTGGCAATGTATTGGGCATGGCCCTAGGTAGCGTCGTGGCGTTTTTACTGTGTCGTGCAGTGCCTGTGCTGGTTAGTCGTGCACCTGAAGCCAACACCAGCGACCCTCCCGCCGCGCCTCTGAAAACTCCCGATTACGGCTTACGCTGGACGTTACGTCGTGTACTGGCAGACTTTTCCGAAGCGCCTTTTTTCGGCAATGAGTGGGCAAGTCTGGGTTTGCTCGCGGGAGTGTTACTGGCTTACTCGCTCAATCCCCTAAGCCCCGCCTATGGGTCGGGCTGGGTACTGCACCTGGTGGCAGGCCAGGCGCTCACCTCTCTGCTGGGCATTCTGCTGTGGCGACAGCAATGGCGAAAACGGGGTTGGTACCCGACCTATGTGCCCTTGGTGTCGGTGGTACCGGCGGCGGTGCTGACCTATGGCGGTAGCATGTCGGTCATTGTGCTCAGCGCGGTGCTGGGCGCGCTGATTGCGCCGCCGTTGGCGTGCGCGATTGCTGGCCGGTTGCCGAGTTACCTGCATCCGTATATTGGGAATGTGCTGTCGATGGCAATCAGTACACTGTTGATTGTTCCTGCCATCGGCTTACTGATCGCGGATTGATCCGGGGCGATGGGCGAGTGTCTTAGTGAGGCTCGTCCATCTGCAACAACGCATCGGCAGTGGCCTGGATGCGCTTACGCATCCACACCTTGTCTAACCAATCCTCTGGAATACCTTGCACGCCATAATAGGCACCGGCAACCTGGCCAACGATTGCCGCGGTAGTGTCCGAGTCATCCCCCAGATTCGCAGCCATTAACACAGCCTCGGCAAAGCTATCCGTCTGGTGGAAACACCAAAGTGCGGCCTCCAGCGAAGCGACGACATAACCTGAGCCAACAATGTCAGCGCAGACCTTTTCCCGGTAGGTCCCTTGAGCAATCGCAATCACTTTGGGTTCAGTTAAATCGCAGCTTTCCACTCCCAGCACCTGCGCTTTTGACTCACCACGTAACGCGTTGGAAATCACAGCCGCTAGCACCAAACAGCATTCAACTGCCTCTTGAGCGGCGTGTGTCGTGCGAGAGCTATCAGCCGAAAAGGTGTGGATTCGATGGGTATCAGGAAAGTAGAACAGAACGACGGGAGCAAGCCGCATGAGTGAACCGTTGCCGGCCGAGTAACGGTCCGTGGAGCCCGCGTAGGGATCGCCGTTGCTTTGAAAGTCAGCCAACGCCTGGCGCACCGTCAGGCCTATATCGAAGCACTCCCCGGTAGCGCTCAGATAGCCCGATGTCCACCAGCTCAGATAGCGCTGCATCTGATCGACCGGATCAAAACCGCCCTTCTGCACCAAACTCTCCGCCAAGCACAGCGCCATGGATGTGTCGTCGGTCCACTGGCCAGGCTGAAGACTGAAAGGACCGCCGCCGGTCATGTCTGTGACGGCTGGGAACGAGCCACGCGGCATAAACTCAACAGAGGTGCCAACGGCATCGCCACAGGCCAGGCCTAGCAAGCACCCACGAAAACGATCCGACAAAGAAATAAGCATTTGTGATTCGCTCATGGAGATATTTAGGTCACTGCACTATTCCAGTTCCCACCCTACTCAGTCTGTAGGATGCAACTGACTCATTCGTACGACGTACAGAATCACCGCAATACGGTCGAGACACGACCATCGCTCACTACATTGACTTGACCGAGACCACCTCAACAAAGCGAAACTTTTTCCTGGCGGCCTTAGTGGCTTCTTGCTCGGCGACGAGGGAACTGAGGGTATCAGCCTCATGAGTTATTTCGTGCATCTGTCCTTCGAATTCATTACCCACTCGCAGCGTAACCCGGAGTCTGGGAGTGAAGCCTTTTGAGGTTTTTTGTGCTTTTTTTGGCAACACCTTGGGCGGGATCACAACTTCCGGGGCCGAGTCGGTTTGATCTTCAACAACTGCTGGTACAACGGGGTCAGATACGCCGAACAGTGCCTGCCGCATTTCTTCTTCAGTTAGTTCGGTTTTCATAGTGTTTCTCAGAGGGTCTATAGGGATGTATGAACGTCCGCGCCAGTATGGCCGCGGTAGAGGTGATTATTAGAAATTGTGCGGTATACAGCAGTTGATGGCCTGTGTATGCGGTCTGTTAACTTTGCTGATAGGCAGCTTTCGGCGATCTGCAGTTCGTAGACCGACCAACATTAAAAGTCCTCTCCAAAATTTTCATCGACGTTAACAAAAGAACGAATAATGGCCCGGTATACGCACCGACAGAAATTATACGTTGCCCTCTTCGACTGCTTACCTCAAACGCAAGCTCAATTGAGCGACCTGAAACCAGCTCTATAGTGGCCGTACATGCCCTGATTTCCTTAATGGTACCGATAGACAACGCCAACGCCCTCCCGCTCCGTCTGTCGAAATTTCCCACAGAAAAATTGACCACACGTGGACTACACAGTTAACTGTACATACGTACAGCATTTGTAAAAGGGCCACACCATGAGCATCATCATACGAGGCCCCATCGCAGAGGGCGGCGCAACCTTGCCCTTTTACTCATTCCATTTACCCGCCGGCTTCCCCTCTCCGGCTGCCGATCATATCGAGCAGCACATCTCGATGGATGAAGTCCTCAACATCCGCGCGCCCCACGTCTACCTGATCACCATCACCGGCGAAAGCATGCAAGGCGCCGGCATCTTCGAGGGTGACATCGGTATTGTCGATCGCTCAATCGAACCCGCACACGGCCACATCGTCGTTGCGGTACTCAACAACGAGCCCATCTGCAAACGCCTGTGCAAACGCGGCAAGGAAATCATCCTGCTGTCTGACAACCCTAAATACCCTGCCCGTTACATCCTTGAGGGCGACGAACTATCTATCTGGGGCGTCATCACCAGCACCGTGCGCAGCCATGTCTAAGCAGACTCCCGTCTTCGTCTGGCCATCAACGACGCCACGGCGTTGCTTCACACCGTGGACGGCACCCTGTTTCTGGTCAGCCCTGGCATCTTTCGGCGCTACCTGCAGGAACACCCCGAATCAATCACCACGGCCAAACCCGAAGGCGTGGCCGACTGGCAATGGCTGCAAAAACAGTTCGAACGGCTAGGTCAACACCGCAAACGCGCCGACGACCTCAACCTATGGACCTGCGAGGTGTGCGGCCCGCGGCGAGGCAAGCGCCTGCACGGCTACTTGTTACGCGCCCCAATGGCAGTGATGCCGTCGGCCACGTTCGATAACCCTTACCTGCGCTTGATTCAAGGCGCTATCCCGCATGCACAGACAAAGCAACCGGAGGATTGAGAGCTACGCCCTCGCCCAACTGGGGCACACCCTCCAGACGAATGATCAGGCGTGTGCTGGCGGCCTTCAGATTGCCCCCCTCCAGTAGATCCAGCCGATTGGCCCAGTCCTGCATCATGTGTCGACGCAACTCCACGTACTCGGCGTGGTTGTAGGTGGCACTGGTCTTGTCCGGATCCGCGTGGGAAAGCTGGGCGTCAATCCATGGCTTGGGATAGCCGATCTCATGCAATGCAGTAGATAGCGTGGCCCGGATACCATGGCCCGTCAGTTGATCGACATAGCCCATCCGACGCAGGGCGCCATTGAGGGTGTTTTCACTGATCCGCTGCCCTAGATTACTGCGATGGGACAGCAAATGACGTTGCGCGGGACGCACCTGCTTCAACAGTTGGCGCACCACCTCCACCGCCTGGGTCGACAGCGGCACTATGTAAGGAGGGATGTCCTGTAAACGCTTGCTCTTCTTGCGCATTTTCAGTTGCAACTGCTTGACCACCTCGGACGGTATGGTCCACAGCCCGCGCTCAAGATCAAACTGAGCCGGCGTCGCCCAGCGCAGTTCGCCCGTGCGGACCCCGGTCAACAGCAGCAGGCGTATGCCCAGCCGCGTTTGCGCCATCCCGCCGTAGTCACGCAAGGTGTGCAACAAGGCCGGAAGCTCGGCCATACGCAGGAAGGGTTGATGGACCACCGGCGGCTTGGGCATTGCTACCACATCCAGGTCCGAGGCAGGGTTCTGCTCGAGATCCGGAACCTTGACCATGGCAAAACGAAACAACTGATTGAACCAGGTCCGGCACTTTTCGGCAGTAGTGAACGCGCCGCGCTGCTCGATCCGCGCCAACACCGCCAACAGATCGGGGCGGCGCACCTCCCCGATAGAACACAGGCCCAGCGTGGGCAGCACGTCCTTGCCAAAGATCCGCCGAATCTGAGACAGCGTGCTTTGACGGCCTTCCTTGAGGGAGAGCGACCGATGCTCGATCCAGTGGTCGAACGTACTCTTAAACGTGTTTTCTTCTGCTTGCCGGTCGGCTTCACGAGTGTGCCGGCGATGCGCCTGGGGACTGACCCCTTGAGCCAACAATTTGCGCGCTTCATCCCGAAGGGAGCGCGCCTCACGCAAGCTGACTTGCGGATAGGTCCCCAGCGACATGCGCTTTTGCTTGCCGCTCCAGCAGTAACGGAAATGCCACGAACGCCCGCCCGAGGCCGTCACCGCTAGAGATAAGCCGTCAATATCGCCGAGGGTGTAGTCTTTGCCGGTGGGTTTGGCCTGCCGGACGGCAGCATCTGAAAGAGCCATGCTTTTAGCCTCCTGAAGGTGGAATTCAGGGCTAGATGTTCAGCAAATGACTCGTCGGGCTCCTGCAACAATCCGATCTCGAAGCCCGTCATGTTTATGGACTAGATTCTGGACTAAAAACGTCCAGATACCCATGGCTTTCGATGGATGCTGACGGAACGAAAAAAGACGCCTAGGCGTCTATTTTCAGTGACTTACAGACTTCCATGGAACTCTGCAGATCGATGTTTGGAGCGGGAAACGAGACTCGAACTCGCGACCCCGACCTTGGCAAGGTCGTGCTCTACCAACTGAGCTATTCCCGCGTCTTGGTGGTGTGCATTCTATAGAATCCAGAACCCCCGTCAACCCTTTGATTCAAAAAAGTTTTATTTCTTTTCAACGGTGGTGCGCAGGTGCGGCCAGGCGGCGCGTAAATACTGAAGCATGGACCACAGGGTCAGGCCCGCGGCGATCAGCAGCAAGGCGTAGCCAATCAGCACCCATACCGAGAAGTCCGATGGGTTGGCCAGTAAAATCACCAGCGCGAGCATTTGCGCGGCGGTTTTCCATTTGCCCATGTTGGAGACGGCCACGTGGGCGCGGGCGCCGATTTCGGCCATCCATTCGCGCAAGGCCGAGACGACGATCTCGCGGCCTATGATCACGGCGGCCGGCAGGGTCAGCCACAGGTTGCCATGTTCCTGCACCAGCAGGACCAGGGCGACGGCAACCATGAGCTTGTCGGCCACCGGGTCGAGGAACGCGCCGAACGGCGTGCTCTGTTCCAGGCGGCGTGCCAGGTAGCCGTCGAGCCAGTCGGTCGCGGCGGCAAAGGCAAATACCGAGCTGGAGGCGGCGTAGCTCCATTCGTAGGGCAAATAGAACAACAAAATGAAAATCGGGATAAGCAGGACGCGTAGAACGGTGATCAGATTAGGGATATTCATCGGCACAACTGGCTACGAGGTGAGAAGGCATTCTATTCGCTGTGCAGACTTGCATAAATCAATTCTGCGAGCTTTTTACTGATACCGGGTGCTTTGGCTATTTCGTCAATGCTGGCACGGGATAGCTCCTGCAAGCCACCAAAATGTTTAAGCAGGTCGCGACGGCGGGTCGGGCCTACGCCTGCCACCCCTTCCAGGGTTGAGGTTCGCCGGGTTTTGCCACGGCGGGCGCGGTGGCCGGTAATGGCGAAACGGTGGGCTTCGTCGCGAATCTGTTGGATCAGGTGCAATGCAGGCGAGTCGCCCTTCAAAGTGAACTCATGGGCGGCATCATTCAAGTACAACGTCTCGAAACCGGCCTTGCGTGTGGCGCCCTTGGCCACGCCGAGCAGGATCAGGTCAGGCACCGCCAGTTCGTTGAGCACGTCACGGGCCATGGACAACTGACCCTTGCCGCCGTCCACCAGCAGGATATCGGGGAGCTTGCCCTCGCCGTCCTTGAGTTTGCTGAAGCGCCGCGTCAGGGCCTGGTGCATGGCGGCGTAGTCATCGCCGGCGGTGACGCCTTCGATGTTGTAGCGCCGGTAATCGGATTTGATCGGCCCTTCCGGCCCGAATACCACACAGGAGGCCACGGTGGCTTCGCCGCTGGAGTGGCTGATGTCGTAGCACTCCAGGCGCTGGGGCGGCTCGTCGAGGTTAAGGACTTCGGCCAGGGCATCGAAACGTGCGGCAACGTGCTGACGATTGGCCAGGCGTGCGCCCAATGCCTGCTCGGCGTTGGTCACCGCCAGTTGCTGCCAGCGCGCGCGGGTGCCGCGTACACGGTGGCTGATGTCCAGCTCACGGCCGCGCAGTTCGTGGATCGCCTCGATGAGCGTGGGGAAGTCCTCGTGCACCACGTTGACGATCAGTTCGGACGGCAAGTCGCGCTCAGGGCTACTCACGTAGTACTGGCCAAGGAAGGCGGCCATGACTTCGGCCACTTCCTCGTCGATACCGGTCTGCGGGAAGAAGTTCTTGCTGCCCAGCACTCGTCCGCCCCGCACGCTGATCAGGTGCACACAGGCGCCGCCGGGGTTGACGAAGGCAGCGATCACATCGACGTCGCCGGTGCCACCTTCCATGCTTTGCTGGTCCTGCACGCGGCGCAGCAGCGAGATTTGGTCGCGCAGCTCGGCCGCCCGTTCGAAATCCAGGGTGCTGGCGGCCTGCTCCATGGCGCCGGAGAGCTCATCGGTGAGGGCATTGCTGCGTCCTTCGAGGAACATCACCGAATGGCGCACATCTTCGGCGTATTCCGCAGGCTCAACCAGGCCGACACAAGGCGCCTTGCAACGCTTGATCTGGTATTGCAGGCATGGCCGCGTACGGTTTTTGTAGAAGCTGTCTTCGCACTGGCGCACAAAAAAGGTCTTTTGCAGCAGGCTCAGGCTTTCGCGGATCGCGCCGGCGCTCGGGTACGGGCCGAAGTACTTGCCCTTGGCCTTCTTCGCCCCACGATGAATGCTCAGGCGTGGGAAGTCACCGTCGGACAAATACACGTAGGGGTAGGATTTATCGTCACGCAGCAGGATGTTGTAGGGCGGCCGCCATTCCTTGATCAGCGTCTGCTCTAAAAGCAGCGCCTCGGTTTCATTGGCGGTGATGGTGGTTTCAACCTGGGCGATACGCGCCACCAGAGCGGCGGTTTTCGGCGCCAGCCCGGTCTTGCGAAAGTAACTCGCCAGGCGGTTCTTCAGGTTTTTGGCTTTGCCTACGTAAAGCAGGCGCGCCTCGCTGTCGAACATGCGGTACACGCCAGGGCGGCCACTGCAGGTTGAGAGAAAGGCACTTGGATCAAACGGTGTGGTCATGTCAGGCGCTGGCGTCCACCATGCCGTGGCGCACCGCGAGCAGGGTCAATTCAACATCACTGCTGATGGCGAGCTTCTCGAAAATACGATAGCGGTAGGTGTTAACGGTTTTAGGCGACAGGCACAGCTTGTCGGAGATCGTCTGCACCTTCTGGCAGCCGACGATCATCAAGGCGATCTGTATTTCCCGCTCCGACAACGCATCAAACGGCGAGTCGCTGGTAGGTTGGAACGATTTGATCGCCAACTGCTGGGCAATCTGCGGGCTGATATAGCGCTGGCCGGCAAATACCAGGCGAATGGCTTGCACCATCTCGGCCAGGCCCGCGCCCTTGGTCAGGTAACCCGCCGCTCCGGCTTGCAGAAGGCGAGTAGGAAATGGGTCTTCCTCGCACACGGTGACCACCACGACCTTGATGTCCGGATGGCTGCGCAACAATTTGGTCGTGGCACCAAGACCGCCAATCCCAGGCATCTTGACGTCCATCAGCACCACATCGGGTTTCAATTCCCGGGCCTTGATCAGGGATTCCTCTCCCGATTCGGCCTGGCCGACTACTTGCAGGCCATCGATGTCAGCCAGCATTCGTGTAATGCCCGTACGAACGAGATCATGGTCATCGACTACTAGCACCCTAATCAAGCAGACACCTCGCGATATGGTCTTATAGGTTGCTGAACACCTTAGCAAAAAACCAAGGCGCAGACCTAGCTGCAAGCGTCATATATATAGAGTTTCAACACGATTAAGCTGCCAGCCGGATGACGAGCAGCGCTGTTTTCCTGGGTAAAAGGTCAGGAATCCTGGGGTTGCGGTTTGATTTTCCCATTCGACGCAGCTGAATGTTCGGCCAGGGTGGATGTCAGGCGGCGGATTGCATCCTGGTCTTCCTTGAACATGGCGCGGTAATCACCGAGGACTTTCTCTTCGATCTGGCTGAGGTTTTCCAATTGGATCGGCGTGGCAACGCCGGTCAACACGTACAGGATGTCCACCCCTTTTGCGGCTACCCGTGACAGGTAGTCGGCTTTAGGCGCACGCCCACCGTTCTCATATTTGCCTTGGGCATTGGCTTCAACGCCTCCAATTTCACCAAAAACTTTCTGCGACAGGCCAAGTCGCTCTCTTTCTTGCCGTAAACGCGAACCGATTCCACTCATTTGGATGTATGATCCTATCTGGCACACCCCAAGAGGTGACACACTCATCTCGTTTTACACAAACTTGAACGGTTTTGAACTATGCCCGGAATCCGTACCGCTGCACAAGCCAAGGCTTGGCTGGAACATCAAGGAAAGTCAGTTCAAGCGTTCGCACGTGAACATGGCGTTGATCCGGCCACTACGTATCAAGTGCTCGCTGGGCGTAAAAAGGGACGGCGTGGGGAAGCCCATAAAGTAGCGGTCCTGCTGGGCATGAAAGAAGGGATTATCGTGGATGAGCCTGACGCTCAACACCGCGACCCAAGCAGCGTGTCTTGAGCGCAGTATGCGCTTATTCCTACGGCGTGCCTGATTTAGTCCACAGCGCCAGCCCGACACTCGCGCTCCATGCGCCAAAAGCAGTCCTCCTCCCCGACAATGCTCAACCCTTGGCGCTGATACAGGCGCTTCGCCGGGTTGGTCTTGAACACGGTCAAGCGTAAAAGGCCCAAGCCCTGTGCCCGCGCTTTAAGCACCATCTGCTGCAATACCCAACTGCCAGCGCCCTGTTTACGAGAGCGCTCAAGCAGGTGTAATTCGCGAATATAGAGTGCCTGGCTGTCACGATTTACGCTGATAAACCCCATCACGGTTTCATCCTGGCAAATCAGCCAGTTTTCCCGCGAAGCCCAGGCGACGTCAAAGCCATGGTCAGACCACAGTAAATCGTACTGCAGGTAGTAGCGATTCATGGCTTCATGGGTCAGCGTTCGCGCGAATGGCAGGTCGCGGTCCGTCGCCGCGCGCAGGTGAAAAGCCATTTCAGAGGGCTACCACTTGGCCAGCCCAGTGCTGGCCGTTGCGGTGGGCAATCACCAAGGCCTCGCCAGTGCCCGGTACGTCGGCAAGCAGAGTTCCATCAGCGCTCCAGATAGCGCTGCGCCCCGCACAGGTATAACCGCCGGACGGGCCAACATGGTTGGCCATCAATACCAGCATGCGATGCTCGGCGGCGTACCCCTGAAGCAGCGCGCTGTCGGTCGCGTATCCGCCTTCGCTGATCAGCACACCGGCGGCGTACACCGTAGCGCCAGCCTCTGCCGCCAGACGCGGATGACTGGCGTGGGAAAAGTCCGCACAGACCGACAGTGCAATCCGGTCATCCCCCCATTCGAGTGCTGCACCACCCTGCCCTGCAACAAACGCCAGCTCTTCGCCTGGGTGCAGATGTTGCTTGGTATAGACCGCCAGCGAGCCGTCCGCGCCCAGCACCAGCGCACCGATCGATACACCCGCCTCGGGTGCCAGGCGAATCGGCATGCCCACCACCGCCGTCAACCGCAGTTCCTGCGCCATTTCACGCAGCGGCGCCAGCAGCGCGTCCTCGGGTGCAATCGCCAATTGGGCGGCCAGGGTTGGCTCATAGCCGGTCAACGACAGTTCAGGAAACACCAGTAACTGCACGCCCCGCTCCGCCGCCGCCTGCATAAACGCCAAATGCCGCTGGAGGTTGGCCGGCAGGTCGCCGGCAAGGGATATTGTTTGAGCTGCGGCAAGGGTCAAGGCAGTCATGGTCGCGTCCTGGCAATCATTATTAATGTGTTACCAGCATATCGGCACTCACCCCATAGCCGTAAGTAGGTCACGCCATAGAAATTACTGATTGAATCCACCCGCGTGCCTCGAGTAAGCTCCCCCCATCATTTGGAGACATACCATGTTGCAACTCACCCACACTCAGGTTTGCCCTGCTGCCAGCGCCCCGCGCTCGGTGTCGGCTGCCCGTGTGAGCGGTTTGAGCGCACTGGTCAGCTTTTATTTTGGGTATTGGTTTAGCCACTGGCGCGCCTGATACCTGAAATCGGCGCCCACTACTCAAGGGGTCGCCTACCAGAGAAATCTAACCCCCGGTCGGCTCCCCGACCGGGGGTTTTGTTTTTTCAGGCCCTAATTATTTTGCTTCACACCGAACACTAAAAGGACTCCGACATGAACTACGCCGCTTATTACCGTTACGACACTTCGACTGCATGGCGATTTAGCAAGCTCCGTTCGGGACAGCCTGCCGCCTCCGATCGGTCACCTATTGGTGGCAAGCCAACACACGTAGCCAATACGGCCAATTGTCGAACACCCCAGTAGGGCAGAGCGTGCGGGAACAGCCCGCCGCTTGCCCAGGAAGCCTTGAATATGAACTCTGCCACCGCTGCACTGCCTGTTGCCAACCTGTCCAGCGCCAATGAGGCCCTGACCCAGCGCCTGCCCAGCTCTCTTGAGCTAAAGCATCAGCTGCCTCTAAGCCCGTTCCTGAATGAACAGATCCACGCCCATCGCCAAGCCGTGCGCGCCATCCTCAATGGCGAAGACTCGCGTTTGCTGGTGATTGTCGGCCCGTGCTCGATCCACGACCCCGAGTCGGCCATGGAATACGCGCGCAACCTCAAGAAGCTCGCGCTGGAAGTCAGCGACCAGATGCTGCTGGTGATTCGCGCCTACGTCGAAAAACCGCGCACCACCGTCGGCTGGAAAGGTCTGGCCTACGATCCGCACCTGGATGGCAGCGACGACATGGCCGCCGGCCTTACGCTGTCGCGCGAACTGATGCGCGAGATGTTGCGCCTGGGCTTGCCGGTCGCCACCGAGCTGCTGCAACCCATGGCCGCCGGCTACTTCGATGACCTGCTCAGTTGGGTCGCCATCGGCGCACGCACCACCGAATCGCAGATCCACCGCGAAATGGCCAGCGGCCTGGGCATGCCGGTCGGCTTCAAAAATGGCACCGACGGTGGCGTCGCGATTGCCTGTGATGCGATGCGCTCGGCGTCCCACCCGCATCGCCACTTCGGGGTGGACAGCCAAGGCCATCCGGCGATCATCCAGACACCGGGCAACCCCGACACGCACCTGGTATTGCGCGGCGGTCATCGTGGGCCGAACTACGATGCGCAAAGCGTGGCGCAGGTGAAACACGACCTGGCCAAGTCCAAGGTCGCGGCGCGCATCATGGTCGATTGCAGCCACGCCAACAGTGGCAAAGACCCGCTGCGTCAACCGGCAGTGTTCAACGACGTGCTCGAACAGCGCCTGCAGGGCGACACGTCGCTGATCGGCATGATGCTCGAAAGCCACCTGTTCGAAGGCTGCCAACCGTTGAGCGCGTCGATAAAGTACGGGGTGTCGGTGACCGATGGTTGCCTGGGCTGGAACGGCACCGAGCAATTGCTGCGCAGCGCGGCCGAGCGGTTGCGGGCACAGCACAAAGCCAACTGATCCATGCAGATCAAAATGTGGGAGCGGGCTTGCTCGCGAATGCGGTCTGTCAGTACCAGGTTTTCTGACTGACCCACCGCTTTCGCGAGCAAGCCCGCTCCCACATTTGGACTGTGCCAGCCTCAAGAGAGTGGATACAACGCCTCATCAAACTGCGCCAGCTTCGGAAACACCAAGGGCTGCTCATCCGCCAGCCCTTGCAGCCGTTGCTCATATCCCAGCAAAAAATCCTGCCGCGCCTCGGCACTGATATACGGCACATGCCACGCCACAAACGGCGCCAGCACTTCGTACCCGACATATGCCAGGGTGCCGCGCAGAATCGGCCGCAGCATCTCCTCCAATGGCCCGTGAATCGCGCCCTCACCAAACATATGCTCGCGCCCGCCCAAGGTCACCGTGACCAGCGCGCGTTTGCCCGCCAGCCCGCCCTGATCGTAAAAACGCTTGCCGCCGTAACACACGCCGGACACCAGCACCCGGTCGATCCAGCCCTTGAGCATGGCCGGTGCCGAGAACCAGAAGATCGGGAAGTTGAGGATCAGCAGGTCGGCCCACAGCAGCTTGTCCAGTTCGCCCTGGATGTCCGCCGCGATAGACTGCTTTTTTACGCCCAGCCGCTGCTCCAGGGCATACACCAGATAATCCGGATTCTCCCGCGTGGCAAAGTCAGCGGCCGACGCCACCGGGTTCCACTGCATGGCGTACAGGTCGCTGACCTGCACTTCGTGGCCCTGGTTTTGCAATGTGCTGAGCGCCTGATCGCGCAGCGCGGCGGTAAACGACTGAGGCTCAGGGTGAGCGTGAACAATCAACACCTTCATGTGCATTCCTCAAACAGTGGGCGCGGCCCGTTGGGCCAGCAAATGGTCGAGCCAGTCTGGGTCCATTTCCGGCTCCGATGAAAACAACAGGCCGGTGTAAGCCTGGTACGGCGGGGTAAAAATCGCGCTGCGGCTGCCGTGGTCCACCACCCTGCCCCGCTGCATCACCAGCACCTCATCGGCAATCGCGCGCACGGTGGCCACGTCGTGAGTGATAAACAGGTAAGCCACACCCAGTTGTTGCTGCAGGCGGTTGAGCAGTTTCAGCACGCCCTCGGCCACCAGCTGATCAAGGGCCGAGGTGACTTCATCGCAGATGATCAACTGAGGGTCGGCCGCCAGCGCACGGGCGATGCAGATACGTTGCTTTTGCCCGCCGGATAATTCACGGGGTTGGCGCTCCATGAACTGCGCCGGGTCCAGCTCAATCATCTCCAGCAACTCGGCGACCCGTGCACGCATCGCCTTGCCTTTTAGGCCCAGGTAAAACGTGAGTGGCCGGCCGATGATGTCGACGATGCGCTGGCGCGGGTTCAGCGCCGTGTCGGGGATCTGGTAGATCATCTGGATGCGCCGCAGTTGCTCCTTGCTGCGCCGTCGAAAATCCACCGGCAGCGCCTCGCCGTCATACAGCACCTGCCCCGCCGTGGCCGGCAGCAGCCCGGCAATCACGCGCGCGGTGGAGCTTTTGCCACTCCCGGACTCGCCGATCACCGCCAGGGTCTGGCCGCGATACAGCTGCATCGACACCTCATGCAGCACCGGCTGCTGCCCGTAGCTGGCGCAGGCCCGGCGCACCTCCAGCAACGGCACCTGCGCCAGCGGGCACGCCTTGGGCTCGGTGCGAAAGCTGCGCACCGCCCACAGCGATTTGGTGTAGTCCTGCTGCGGCTGGCTGAGCATGCTGCGAGTGTCGGCCTCCTCCACCCACTTGCCATGGCGCAGCACCATGATGCGGTCGGCCATCTGCGCGACCACGGCGAGATCGTGGCTGATATACAAGGCGGCGCTGCCGAAGGTCTTCACCGCGTCGCGGATCGCCGCCAGCACGTCGATCTGAGTGGTGACGTCGAGGGCGGTGGTGGGTTCGTCGAAGATAATCAGGTCCGGATGGCAGGCCATGGCCATGGCCGTCATTACCCGCTGCAACTGCCCGCCCGAGACTTGATGCGGGTAGCGTTGGCCAATGGTTTCGGGGTTGGGCAAACGCAACACACGAAACAGCTCCACCGCCTCACGCTCGGCCTGGGCGCGGCTGATGCCGCCGTTGATCACGGCCGTTTCCACATGCTGGTCGATCAGGCGATGCGCCGGGTTGAAGGACGCCGCCGCGCTTTGCGCCACATAGGCGATGCGCAAGCCGCGCAGCTTGCGCAAGGCCTCGGGCTTGGCTTGCAGCAACTCAATGCCATCAAAACACACCGAGCCGCCGATGATGCGGCAACCGTCGCGCGCATAGCCCATCGCCGCCAGCCCGAGGGTGGATTTACCCGCTCCGGACTCACCGATCAGCCCCAACACCTCACCGCGCTGCAAAGTCAGGTCGATGCCCTTGATCAATGGGTGCCAGGCATCCTCGTAATGCCCTTCCACCTGCAAGTTGCGGATTTCCAGCAGTGGCCTGTCCATCCTCAACACTCCTTCAGGCCGCTGGATTTATGCAGCATCCAGTCGACGACAAAATTCACACTGACGGTGATCAACGCCACCGCCAACGCCGGCAGCAATGGGCTGATATCGCCGAAGGTGATCAGCACCGCGTTGTCGCGCACCATGCTGCCCCAATCGGCGGTAGGCGGTTGGATGCCCAGGCCAAGGAACGACAGTGCGCTGATAAACAGGAACACAAAGCAAAAACGCAGGCCGAACTCGGCAATCAGCGGCGCGGCAGCGTTGGGCAACACTTCGCGGGTGACCAGCCACCATAAGCCTTCGCCGCGCAGGCGGGCGGCTTCGACAAAATCCTGCACCACCACAGTCATGGCCACCGCGCGGGCCAAGCGAAACACCCGCGTCGAATCCAGCAGCGCAATCACCAGCACCAGCGAGGTGGCGTTGGTGCCGACCACGCTGAGAATCAACAAGGCAAAAATCAGCTGCGGGATCGCCATGAGGATATCCACCACCCGCGACAACCCCTGGTCGACCCAGCCGCCCTTGATCGCCGCGACCAAACCGCTCAAGCCTCCGAGCAGAAACGCCAGCGTGGTCGTCAGAAAGGCAATCCCCAAGGTATTGCGCGCGCCGTACACCAGGCGGCTGAACATGTCGCGCCCCAGGTTATCGGTGCCCAGCAGAAACTGGCCGCTCCAGGGCGCGAAGCTTTCGCCCACCACCTGGGTTTCGCCATAGGGCGCCAGCAGCGGCGCCAACAGCGCCACCGCGACGTATAACAGAATAATCAGCAGGCCGAACTTGGCGCTCAACGGCGCCCGGGCCACTTGGCTCAACAGGCTCATGGCTTACCCCTTGGGATGCATCAGGCGTGGGTTGCTGGCGATGGACAGCACGTCAGCCCCGGTATTGAGCAGGATGTAGGTGGCGGCAAAAATCAGGCTGCACGCCTGCACCACCGGGATGTCGCGCTTGGACACCGAGTCCACCAGCAACTGGCCGAGACCTGGATAGACAAACACCACCTCGACCACCACCACCCCAACCACCAGGTACGCGAGGTTCAGCGCCACCACATTGACGATTGGCGCCAGCGCGTTGGGCAGCGCGTGCTTCCAGATAATCCGCGATTGGCTGATGCCCTTGAGCCGGGCCATCTCGATATACGGGCTGGCCAACAGGTTGATCAAGGAGGCGCGGGTCATGCGCATCATCTGCGCGATCACCACCAGACTCAGGGTGGCCACCGGCAGCACCGAGCGCTCCAGGAGCGTGCCGAACGTGGCGTCCGGCGCCAGGTTGGACAGGCTGGGAAACCAGCCGAGCTTCACCGAGAACACCAGGATCAGCAGGTACGCGACAAAGAACTCCGGGAATGACACCGCGCTCAATGCTGTGGTGTTGAGCAGGCGATCGAACCAGCAGTTGCGGTACAACGCCGCGAGCATGCCCAGCACCAGTGCGGTGGGCACCGACACCAACGCCGCCAGGGCGGCCAGGCTCAGCGTGTTGCCCAGGCGCGCACCGATCAGCTCAGCGATGGGCCGCTGGTTGGCCAGTGACGCGCCCAGATCCCCCTGTAACAGGCGCAGCAGCCAGTGCGCAAAGCGCGTCAGCGGCGGCAAATCCAGGCCCAGCTGCGCGCGAAACGCGGCGATGGTTTCCGGCGTGGCGGACTGCCCGAGCATGGCCTGGGCGATATCGCCGGGCAGCAGGCCGACGGCCAGGAAGATGATCACCGAGACGGCGAACAGCGACAGAACGCCGAGGGCCAATCTCTGAAGGACCAGTTTCAACAGACTATTCATATTCGGTTCCCATGGGCTGGGCATTTTCCTGAAGGCCACACACGACCAATGTGGGAGCGGGCTTGCTCGCGAATGCGGCGTGTCAGTCAACACAAATACAGACTGATCAAGCGCATTCGCGAGCAAGCCCGCTCCCACATTTTGATTTGCGGCGTTTCTGAAATTTTCATGCCTGCCACCACCGCTCAATCAACCGCAACCCATCCAGCTCGCCATACGGTGCCGTCAGCGGCCCATGACTCACGCGGTTCGAGCGCGCCGCCACGGAGCTGGCGAACAGCGGCACAATCGCGCCGCCGTCATCGCGGCACAGGGCCTGCATTTCGTTGTACATCTCTTGGCGCAGCGGCGCGTTCATCTCGCCACGGGCGGCGGTGAGCAGTTGGTTGAAGCGTGGGTTGTCCCAATGGGTTTCGTTCCAGGCCGCGCCCTTGGCATAGCCGATGCTGAACATGCGGTCGGCGGTCAGGCTGCTGTACCAGAACGAGGTGGTGAATGGCTGCTTCATCCACACATTGGAAAAGAACCCGTCGGCCGGTTCGCGCACCACGTCGATGTCAATGCCGGCCTGACGCGCCTGCTCCTTGAACAGCACCGAGGCGTCCACCGCACCGGTGTAGGCGGCATCGGAGGCTTGCAGGCGCACCTTGAGTGACTCCACACCGGCTTTGCGCAGATAAAAGCGTGACTTGTCCGGGTCGTAAGCGCGCTGCTCCAGCGCCGCGTTGATAAAGCGGCTGCCGGGCTGGATCGGGTGGTCATTGCCGACCAGGCCGTAACCGTGCAACACCGAAGCCAGCAAGGTTTCGCGGTTGATCGCGTGCTTCATCGCCATGCGGATGTCGTTGTTCTTGAACTCATTGCTGTCGCACAGCATCGGGAAGGTGTAGTGCTGGGCGCCCTTGGTTTCTTCAATCACAAGGCTCGGGTTGCGCTTGAGCAAGGCCACGGTTTTCAGGTCGACCTTGTTGATCACGTCCACTTGCCCGGTCACCAGCGCATTGACCCGCGCCGCGCCGTCGGCGATGGCCAGCAGTTCTGCGCTGGCGAAGTGCGCGCGGCCGGGTTTCCAGTAATCGGGGTTGCGTTCCAGGTCCATGCGCACGCCCGGCTCGAAGCTTTTCAGGCGGTAACCGCTGGTGCCCACACCGGCCTGCCAATCGGCGGCGCCGTCCTTGGCGGGCATGATCACCAAATGGTAATCGGCGACCACATAGGCGAAGTCGGCATTGCCGGAATGCAGTTCGAACACCACCGCGTCGCTGCCCTTGGCGCTGACACTGGCGACGTCGCCAAGCACGGTCTTGGCCGCTGAGGTGGAGTCTTTGCTCAAGTGATGGTTGATCGACGCCACCACGTCGTCGGCGCTGAGGCTTTTGCCGTTGTGGAAGGTCACGCCCTGGCGCAAGTGAAAGGTCCACACGCGCGCATCCGGCGTGGACTCAAAGCGTTCGGCCAGTTCCGGGATCGCGCTGCCATCCACGGCGATTTCAGTCAACGTGTTGTACACCGCCGAGAAGCCGACGAAGGTAAAGGTGTCGACCCAGGAGCCGGGGTCGCGCGAATCGGTGGTGCTGCCGCCGGCCAGGCCCAGGCGCAGCACGCCGCCGGCTTTGGGGGTTGCCTCTTCGGCAAACGCGTGCAGCGGCAGGCCCATGGACAACGCCGCCGCCACCGCACCTGCCACGGCGCTGTGTTTGAGGAAGTCCCGTCGGTGCATTGCTTGAGTCATTTTGTTGTTGTTTTCGCTCATGGTCTTGCTCCTCTAAAGGTCAACAGGCACAGGCATGTTTGAGCTCGATCAAGGTCACGCCGTTGCGTTTGAAACCGTTGCGCAAGTCCGTCTGCAACTCATCCAGGTTGTTGGGCTGGTTCACGGTGCAGCCGAACGCCTGGGCGAACAGCGCAAAGTCCGGGTTGCGTGGCAGCACGCCGATGGGCTCGATGTCCAGGCTGAGCATGTCGTCGCGGATCTGGCCGAGGGCGTCGTTGTTCCACAGCAGCACCACCAATGGGCTGTCCAGCTCTTCGACGGCGGTGGCCAGTTCCTGGGCGGTGTAGAGAAAGCCGCCATCGCCCACCAGCACCAGCCCCGGACGCAGCGGCGCGCCGAACTTGGCGCCAATGCCGGCAGGCAAGCCATAGCCCAAGGTGCCGTAGCCGGTGGGGTGCAGCCAACTGCGCGGGGCGCGACTGCGGTAGGCGTAGTTGCCGGTGTAGGCCAGCTGGGTCATGTCGCTGCTGATAAACGCGTTAGCAGGCAGCTCGGCCTCGATACGGTCAAGAATGGCTTGGTGAATGGACTGCAAAGGGCCGTGCCCCAGCTCGACCGCCTCAAGTAATGTCGCGACCTGTTGGCGTGCCGCACCGGCGTTGCGCGGAGCAGGCGGCAAACCTTCGAGCAAGGCCAGCAAGGTCTGTTGGGCATCGCCTTTGAGCGCCACGGCGCAAGGGTAGAAATCGTTGAACTTGCGTGGGTCGATATCGATGCGCAGCAGTTCCCCGGTGATGGGCAAGCGTTCGCGCCAGTAATCGGTATCGGCCATTTCCGTGCCGACGGCCAGCACCACATCCGCCTGGCTGATCAACTGCCAACCGGGTTCCACGCACAGGGTGGCACCGGCATTGAGCGGGTCATTGATCGCCAGCAAGCCCTTGCCGGCCACGCTGCTGAAAAACGGTGCCGCCAACAGCGTGCTCAAGCGTTGCAACGCCTCTCCCGCCGCCAGCGCGCCACCACCGGCAATGATCATGGGCCGCTGGGCCACCGCGAGCTTGGCCACGGCCTGCTCAAGCGCCTCGGCCGATGGCAGGCCGCGTCCTGGGCGGCGCACGACCTCATGGCTCCAGTCACGCTTGATCGGCGCTGCCAACACATCCAGCGGCACCGAAATATGCACCGGCCGTGGCCGCTCGCTGTCGAACACCGCATAAGCGCGGGCGATCAACTCGGGCAAATCCTCGGCACTCAAGGCTACCGCCGAAAACGCGGTAATGGGCGCTGTGATTGCGCGCTGGTCCTGGGTTTCGTGCAGGCTGCCCCAGCCTTTGCCGAGGCTGGCGGTGGGGTTGACGCTGGAGATCACCAGCATCGGGATCGAGTCGGCGTAGGCCTGGCCAATCGCGGTTGCGGCGTTGGTGACGCCAGGCCCGGTGATCACAAAACACACGCCCGGCTTGCCGCTGACCCGTGCATAGCCGTCGGCCATAAAACCGGCGCCCTGCTCGTGGCGCGTCAGCACATGGCGAATGCCGCTGCCGGGCAAGCCGCGATACAGCTCCAGGGTATGTACGCCGGGAATGCCGAACACGGTGTCGACGCCATAGTTGGCCAGCAACCGCACCAGGGCCTGGCCGCCGGTCAGGGTCTTATCTTGCATGTTCATCTCCTAGGCGAATCAATGCATCCACCGCCAGCGTGCCGTGGGCACTGACCAGCAATGGGTTCACATCCAGCTCCAGCAACTGCCCGGCGTTGGCGCAGGCGTAATCGGCCACAGCGCGAATGGCCGCCACCAGCGCATCCATATCCGCCACTTCACGGCCGCGAAAACCTTGCAGCAAGGCCGCACTGCGCAGGCTGAGCACGGCGTTGCGAATCGCCTCATCGGTGGTGGGTAGCAGCAGGCTGCGGCTGTCTTTGAGCAACTCCACGAGGATGCCACCGGCGCCAATCACCAGGGCGAGGCCGAAGTCGTTTTCACGCTTTATGCCCACGATCAACTCGGCCAAGGGCTTGGTAGCCATGGCCTCCAGCAGCAATTGATCGAAGACCACGCCCGGCGCATACGCAGCGATTTGCCCGCGCATTTGCACAATCGCGGCGGTCAGGGCGAAGCCATCCTGCAGGTTCAGCGCTACGGCCCCGGCTTCGGTTTTATGCGGCAGGTCGGCGCTGACGGCCTTGAGCACCAACGGGTAGCCCAACAGTTTGGCGTCGGCGATCGCGCGCCCTGGAGTGCTCAGCACCGCCGCAGGCGTGCTCAAGCCAAAGGCGCGCAAGGCCTGTTTGGACGCCCATTCATCCAGCGCCAGGCCATGGCCCGCAAGAGGCTGAGGGCACAGCGGGGCAAGGATCGACTCGCCCCGCTCCAGCAACACACGACGATGGTTTTGATAGTCGGCGATCCGCCCCCAGGCAGCGAGTGCATCTTCCACGCCTTGCAGCGCGGCAATGCCGTGCGCATGCAGGCGTTCGCGGGCATGGGCCGGGAGTAATTCAGGAAAGGCCGAGGTGACAAAACCGGTTTTGCCATGGCGACTGAGCGCAGCGCAAAACAGCTCCAGCAACAGGTCGCACTCCTTGCGCTCGCCGGTGAATTCAGCCGGGTAATCCAGCACCAGCATCGCCGCATCGGCGTCGGTGCGCAGGGCCGTCTCGAGCATGCGCTCGAGCGCTTCACGGTCGCCCCAGATGGCGGTGGTAAAGTCCAAAGGGTTGACCAGGTTGGCGTAGCTGGGCAGCACCTGCGCCAGCTCGGCACGCTGGCCTTGGTCGAGCTTCGGCAAAGCCAGTTGGTTGCGCTCGGCGTAGTCGGCAATCAGCCCCGCGTCGCCACCGGAACAGGCCAGTGCGATCAGGCAATTGCCGCCAGGTAGATTGCCGCAGGCCGCGGCTTTCAAGGTTTCGACAAAACTCACCGGTCCGCTCACGCGGATCACGCCCAGCCGCGCAAACAGGCTGTCGTACAGCGCATCGGAACCGGACAGCGAACTGGTGTGACTCAAGGCCAACTCGGCGCCGATCTGCGACACACCGGTTTTCAGCGCGATAATCGGGATGCCTTTTTCCAGCGCCTTGTGCGCCGCGCGGGCAAACCCCGGCACATTCTTCAAGCCTTCCAGGTGCAGGCCGATGGCGGTCACGCGCGGCTCATCGAGCAGCACGTCCATCAACTCGGCAACCCCCAACTGCGCCTGGTTGCCCACCGACGCCATATAAGCAATGGGCAGCGAGCGGTCGCTCATCGACAGGTTGTAGGCGAAGTTGCCGCTCTGGGTGAGCACCGCCACGCCCTTCTCTACCGCCTTGCCGCCGTGGGCCACCGGCCACAGCGCGGCGCTGTGCAAGTAGTCCAGCAGGCCGTAGCAGTTGGGGCCGAGCAAGGCCATGTCGCCCGCCGCTGAAATAAGCTGCTGTTGCAAGGCCGCACCATTGGCACCGGTTTCGGCAAACCCGGAGGCATAACAAATGGCGCCGCCGGTGCCGATGGCGGCGAGTTCGGCAACGCAGGCCAGGGTCAGCTCACGGTTAGTCGCGATAAACACCGCATCCGGGCCGTAAGGCAAATCGGCAACCCGATGGACACAGGGGATGCCGTCGAGGCTGTCATGCTGCGGGTTGACCAGCCACATCTGCCCGGCAAAACCGCCGTCGGCGCAGCGCTTGAGGGCACGGGCCATGCTGCGCCCGCCGACAAAAGCCAAGTGCCGGGGCGCCAGCAGGCGCTTGAGGTTGTCGCGAATAGCCTGGGACATAAGCGTTCTCCGCGCCGATCAGCGCAACAACGGCCGCAACAGTTCACGGGCAATAATGTGCCGCTGGATTTCCGAGGTGCCTTCCCAGATCCGTTCGATCCGCGCGTTACGCCAGATGCGCTCCACCGGCCCCTCGTCCATCAAGCCCATGCCACCGAAGATCTGCACGGCTTCATCGGCCACCTTGCCCAGGGTTTCACTGGCAAACAGCTTGGCCATGCCGGCCTCGCCGTCGGTCATGCTGCCCTGGTCCATCTTCCAGGCGGTGTGCAGGGTCAAAAGCTCGGCGGCGCGAATCTGCGTGGCCATGTCGGCCAGCTTGAAACTCACGCCCTGATAGGTGCCGATCGGCTGGCCGAACTGCTTTCGGTCCGCTGCCCATTGCAGCGATACATCCAGCGCACGCTGGGCCTGGCCGACACAATTGGCAGCAACCATCACCCGGCCAGCGGTGAGCCAGGCGTTGGCGACTTCCCAACCCTTACCGACTTCGCCGAGCACTTTGGAGGCGGGCACGCGGCAGTCGTCGAAGAACATTTCATAGGTGTGATAACCGCGGTTGCTCACACACTTGGGGCCACGGCGGATGGTCATTCCGGGCGTGCCGCGATCGACCAGGAATGAGGTCACCGCATTGCGCTGGCGGCCGTTGTGTTCGTAGGTGTCGGTGACGGCAAACACGATGGCAAAATCGGCGTGGCCGGCGTGGCTGATGAAGTGCTTGCTGCCGTTGATGACGAAGTCATCGCCACTGCGCACGGCGCGGGTCTTGATCGCATTGGCATCCGAGCCGGCGCCGGGTTCGGTCAGCGCAAAACAGTCGATTTTCTTGCCTTGCACGCACGGCAACAGGTAGTCCTCGACCTGCGCGCCGGTGCAGGCCATGAGGATCTTCGACGGGCGCGCGACAAACACATGCAGCGCCCACGAGACTTTGGACAGCTCACGCTCGATCAGCGCCTGGGACAGGTAATCCAGGCCACCACCGCCCACCTCTTCGGGCATGTTGAAGGCATAGAAGCCGGCCGCGACAGCCTTGTCGCGAATCTGCGCGGCAAGCTCGGGCGAGACCGCGTCGGCACGGTCCACCGCGCCCTCATGGGGCAGCAATTCCCTGGCAACAAAACTGCGTACGGCGTCCACCAACATGTCTTGTTCTTGGCTGAGTTGGAAATTCATGGCGCTACCTGTGTGGGCTTCCTGTGTGGGCTTAGCGACCGGAGAAAACCGGCAGGCGTTTTTCCATCGAGGCACGCAGCGCTTCGGCGCCGTCGTCGCTGCGCCCGCACAACAGCCCGGCGGCCAGTTCAGCCTCAAGCTGTTCAGGCAGGCTGCGCCCGGCGCCTTCGCGGATCAGGGTTTTGGTCTGGGCGAAGGCAAAGGTCGGCCCGTTGGCGAGGCGCGTGGCCAGCTCGTTTGCGTGGGCATGCAACTGTTCATCGGCGACCACTTCGCCCACCAGCCCGGCGGCCAGTGCGCGCTCGGCGCTCCACAGCTCATCGAGGAACAGCAGGCGCTTGGCTTGCTCGCTGCCGATCAAGCGCGGCAAGTGCCAACTGGCGCCAGCGTCCGGCGCATACGCCATGCTGGTGTAACCGGCCTTGAAGCGCGCCGACTGGGCGGCGATGCGCAGGTCGCAGCACAGGCTCAGGTCCATGCCGGCGCCGACGGCGGTGCCGTTGATCGCAGCAATCGTAGGTTTGTCGAGGGTGTGCAGGCGGGTCATCAGGGCGTGAGCGGTTTCGGTCCAGCCGTAGGTTTCCAGAGCGCCACGGGACTCGGCGTCGGCCCATTCAGCCAGGTCGGCACCGGCGCAGAAACTGCGGCCACTGCCGGTCAGCACCACCACGCGGACACTGGGGTCGGTGTTGAACGCGTCGAGCACGGCATGCAGGTGTTTGAGGGTCGGGATGTCGAGTGCATTGCGCTGCGGGCCACGGTTAAGCGTGATCCGGGCAACGCCAGCTTGCACCTGAGTGAGCACGGGCGAATCGGTAGTCATGGCTTCCTCGAATTATTTTAATTGGCGTGAGGGGTGCGACATGGCGAGATACTAAACGAGTGTTCAGCAAGGAAGCAATCGGCAAACTGCAAATATTTTCAGGGCGAAAAAAAACGCCCGAATAGAGCGTTCAGGCGCTGAAGGGAAGGCTCAGGCTTTGAGCTGGTAGCGCACGCGACCGCTGCCTTGCAGGCCGTCGACCCAGGCTTCGCAGATCTGGATGCCCTGCTGCGGCGTGAACGTGCCGGGGTTGAGCCCCGACTCCAGCCACAGCCCATCGAGCAGCGCGCTCAAGCCGATGGCGGCCAAATCCGCATCGAATTGCTCCCAGCCTTCCTTCCTGGCCATGTCCGCCAACGCCGAACGCATGATGGTGCGGTACTCGCCATAGGAATGCTCGTGGGCCTGGTTGATCGCCGGCGCGGTTTTGACCGCGCCCCAGAACACCAGCCAGGCGTCCAGCAGTTGCGGGTCGAGCAGTTCCGCCGAAAAAGAGCCTCGAAACAGCGCCGACAAACGCTCACGCGGCTCGGGCGACGCCTTGGCCATGGTCTCGCGCAACAGGCTCATGACTTGGGCGGTGATGGTGCGATAGGCCTCGGCCACCAGCTCATCCTTGCCCGAATAGTGATGGCTGATCAGCCCGACCGACACGCCGGCCTCGGCGCTGATCTTGCGGATCGAAGCGCCCTGGAAACCGTCACGCTTGAGGCACGTCAGCGTTGCCTGGACCAGGTTGGCCTTGCGCAATTGCGGCTCCATACGGGAGAAACGCGATTCCTGGGTCATGGGGCGGTGTCCTTCGGTTGAGTCGGCTGCACGACTCTACCTCAGTCGCGGTAACCGGGCGACACCCGATCCAGCATCCGCAGCAATGCCGCCCATGCCAGTTGCATGGCATTCACATCGGTCAACTCGCCCTCCTCCAACGCTCGGTTGGGGTTATTGAATTGCTGCTCGGTGTAAGCGCAGACCTCAGCCGGCGGCAGGATCAGCTTGCCGCAGGCCTGGGCGGCGATCTGAATATCGCAGGCCTTGTCCAGGTAATACATGCGCAGAAACGCCTCACCGACCGTCTCACCCAGCGTCAACAAACCGTGGTTGCGCAGCATCAGCACCGGCTTGTCGCCGAGGTCCTGCACCAGCCGGCGCTGCTCGCCCAGGTCCAGGGCGACGCCTTCGTAGTCGTGGTAGGCCACCTTGCCGTAGAACTCCATCGAGATCTGGTTGACCGGCAACAAACCGCACTCCAGCGCCGCCACCGCACAGCCGGCACGGGTGTGGGTATGCAGTACGCACTGGGCGTCTTCGCGAGCGCCATGGATGGCGCTGTGAATAACAAAACCGGCCGGGTTGACGGCATAAGGAGAGGGTTCGACCCCCTGCCCGTCCAGGCCGATCTTGACCAGGTTGGAGGCGCTGATTTCGTCGAACATCAGCCCATAAGGGTTGATCAGAAAGTGATGTTCCGGCCCGGGAATACGCACCGAAATATGCGTGAAGATCAGATCGCTCATGCGGTAGTGCGCGATCAATCGATAGCAGGCCGCGAGTTCTTCGCGCAGTTGCTGCTCGGTGGAGTGAGTCATTTTTATTCTCCAGGCACGGGATTGGTGAGGGCGACGCTAAGCCAGTCACCAGTAAAAAAACAAGTTGATTTTTTACTGGCGCTCGCCTCTTACTAGAAAAATAACAATAACAGCGCCTGGAGTATCCGCACCATGTCGCACCCTGCCTTTCCCCACCTGTTCGAGCCCTTGGTACTGCGCGGCAAGCGCCTGAAGAACCGCATCATGTCCAGCGGGCATGACACCTCGATGCCGACGGATAACCGTGTCAATGCGCAGTTGATCGCCTATCACCGTGCGCGCGCTGAAGGCGGTGTGGGGCTGATTGTGCTGCAGGTGGCGGGCGTACATGACAGCGCGCGGTACACCTCCCACGTGCTGATGGCCACCGACGATGCCTGCATCGACGGCTATCGCGAGCTGGCCGATATTTGCCATGCCCAGGGCACCCTGGTGCTGTCGCAAATCTTCCATCCGGGGCGCGAGATCATGGAGTCGGCAGACGGGTTGCTGGCGGTGGCTTACTCAGCGTCGGCGATGCCCAATGAGCGGTTCCGAGTAATGCCACGGGCGCTTGACCCGGCGATGATCGATGAGATCGTCAGCGGTTACGCGGCGGCGGCCAGGCGCTTGCATCAGGCGGGCATTGATGGCGTGGAAGTGGTCGCCAGCCACGGCTACCTGCCCGCGCAGTTTCTCAACCCGCGAGTTAACCGGCGCACCGATGGCTACAACGGTACGCTTGAACAACGCCTGAGATTCCTGCGGGAAATTATTGCTGCCGTGCGGGCCGCGACCGACGCCCAGTTCATCATCGGCCTGCGCATTTCTGCCGATGAGCGCGACAGTGAAGGCCTCACTGAAAGCGAATCCCTTGAGGCGGTAAAAAGCCTGCAGGCACAGTTGGACTATGTGCATATCGTCGCTGGCACTTCGGCGTCCACCGGTGGCGCGGTGCATATCGTGCCGCCCATGGCTATCGCCGCCGCGTACCTGGCCGATGCGGCCGCAACGTTCAAGGCCAGCCTGTCGATTCCATTGTTCGTCACCGGGCGGATCAACCAGCCCCAGGAGGCCGAGCTGATCCTGGCGCGCGGCCAGGCCGATGTGTGCGGCATGACCCGCGCACTGATCTGCGACCCGCTGATGCCGGCCAAGACCCTCGAAGGCCGCGCCGACGATGTGCGTGCGTGCATCGCCTGCAATCAGGCCTGTATCGGGCACTTTCACAAAGGCTTGCCGATCTCCTGCATCCAGCACCCAGAGACGGGGCGCGAGCTGCACTTCGGTAAGCTGCAACCGACGTTGAAGCGCCGCCGCATCATGGTGGTCGGCGGTGGCCCGGCCGGTATGAAAGCCGCTGCCGTGGCGGCGCAACGCGGTCACGACGTGACCCTGTTTGAAGCCGGCGCACAGCTGGGCGGGCAGGTGTTATTGGCGCAGTTGCTGCCACGGCGCAGCGAGTTCGGCGGCGCCAGCACCAACCTGCAACGGGAGATGACGCTCGCAGGCGTGCGCGTGGTGCGCAATACCCGCGTCGACCGCGCCCTGGTGGAACAACAGCAGCCTGATCACGTGATCATCGCCACCGGCGCCGAACCCTATTGGCCGGCATTCGAGCAAGGCGGCGAGCTGCAAGTAGTCGATGCCTGGCAGGTGTTGCGCAACCAGGTCACCTTGGGGCGCTCGGTGGTGGTGGTCGACTGGCGCTGCGACTGGATCGGCCCCGGCATCGCCGAGCGTCTGGTACGCGCCGGCCATCACGTACAACTGGCGGTCAATGGCACGCACTGCGGGGAAAACCTGCCGCTGTATGTGCGCGATCAACTGGCGGGCGAGCTGCACCGCCTGGGCATTCC
Source organism: Pseudomonas onubensis (assembly GCF_965653655.1). Lineage (NCBI taxonomy): Bacteria > Pseudomonadati > Pseudomonadota > Gammaproteobacteria > Pseudomonadales > Pseudomonadaceae > Pseudomonas > Pseudomonas onubensis. Next base: position 102,162 of record NZ_CBFHAZ010000004.1, read on the forward strand.
CATCATCCCTTATGCCCGCCTCTATGGCTGCGACGACAGCACGGTTTACCTGCAACACAGCGCCAGCGGCGAACCGATGCTGCTGGAGAATATCGACAGCCTGGTGTTGTGCCAGGGCCACCAGTCGGTGGACACTCTGGGCGCGGAGCTGGCGGGGCTGGTGCCCTTTGAGCGCATCGGCGACTGCCTGGCACCGCGCACCGCCGAAGAGGCGATCTACGAAGGGCTCAAGACAGCGTGGAAACTTTGAACGACGAACCGCAGCCACTGTTCCTCGGTACGCGCATTCGCGGCCTGCGCAAGGCGCGCGGCTTGACGCTGACCGAACTGGCGCAACTGAGTGAACTGACCGCCGGCTATCTCAGCCAGTTGGAGCGCAACCTGGCGTACCCATCGATCCCGGCGCTGTTCAATATCGCCCGCAGCCTGGGCGTGACTATCCAGTGGTTTTTCGCCAGCGAGGCTGCCCCTGCCCCGGAGGATGAAGGCTATGTGGTACGCAAAAACAATCGTCAAAGCATCCGTTATGAAGATGGCATCGTCGACCAACTGCTGACGCCGTTGCCCAACCACCAACTTGAGATGCTGCACGCCTGCTTTCCACCCGGCGCCTACAGCCAGCAAAGCTATAGCCATGAAGGCGAAGAAGCAGGTTATGTGTTGAGCGGCACGTTTGAGCTGTGGGTTGGTGAGCGGCATTTCCTGCTGGCTGCAGGCGACAGCTTCAGCTTTGCCAGCAGCGAACCGCACCGGTATGGCAACCCAGGCAAGGTGAATACAGAGGTGATCTGGGTGATTACACCGCCGACATTTTAGACCGCTGGCGCAAATGCAGACGTTTCCTACGGGAACCGACGACAGTGGCGCGGCTTGCCATCAGTGGTGAGGGGCCGAACCGCTTGCTATAAAAATGGCTACTTCTTTTCGAGGTTGTCGCCATGTCTTTATTGCACTTGTTGTTTGGCAAACCCACTCAAGATGATTGGGATCGAGTCAGGGACGTCAAGTCCCGTAAAACCTGGAAGGTCGTACAGGGAGGCATTGGCTTGGACATCGATGAGGTTATCGCCTCCGAGGGTTACAAGGATGCGATGCGCCAAGTACAAAAAATGGAGTCAGACGATTCATGGGCCTGCTGATCATTGTGCCGTTACTGGTCAGCGGCTATCTGGTCTGCCTCAGACATACGTTTTTCTACTTGCGATTGCACCGGTTCCAGGGGCAGCTGCTCTACCTGCAGGTAGCAAGGCTCGGAATGGTCTGCCTGACCGTCGCTACAATCTTGAGTGCAGCCCTGCTGATGTTGTCAAAGCAAACTGTCGTTATCGCCGGGCATGAAGTCGCGGTGGACTACAGCCAATACCTGGGTGCGCTATTGGTACAGCTCGACATTGCCAATGAGAAGAACGGCACGCTTTGGGTTTTTCTGTTGCAGGCGGGCATCACCGCGTTGGTGATTCCGTTCTTTTGGGCAAAGCTTTATGTGCGCACAAAGAAGAAAATGCTCAAGCTGCAAACCGACGAGCAGCTCTATCACACACTCTCGCTGGGCGTTCTTGAGGGCACACCGTTCAGGTTTTTATTGAGGGAATCCATCGTCAAGTGCGCGCCGTGCATGTTCAGCTTGAGCGACAGGAAGGTCTATGTCGGGATTGTATTATTCGCCGGAACACCCACGGAGTCCGAAGGCGTCGATCATGGGTTCACCCTGGTGCCCATACTCAGCGGTTACCGGGACAAGGACACATTGGAAGTCACGTTCAGCACCCATTACACGACCAGGGACCAGCCCTTGCCCATCATGCTGATTCAGGAACACGTCGTATCAGCCACTCGCTTTGACTTCACCACATGGTCCCGTTCCCAGTCCCGCAGAAGCCGAAAGGCGCAGCAGGGGCAGTGCTATCACCACCGCGCTGTGCGCCCGATCAAAGCCTCACGCATCTGCGCATGAGGCCACATAACAGCGTCAATCAAACTTCCAGTTCAACCCCACACGCAGCATCTGCCCGTCGTTCTTGAACTTGGAGTCATACCCGGTGCCCGCGCCGCCGCTGCCTGGAATCACTGCCACGTTCAGCTTGTCCTGGCCCAGGTCGTAGTACAGGTACTCGGTCTTGAACGACAGGTTTTTGGTAAGCGACTGTTCGATACCCGCGCCCACCGTGTAACCCATTTTGAAGTGGCTTTGATCGCCGCTGAACTGGGTATTACCGGTGGGGCCGAACATGTCGACGCTCTGGCTGGTTTCACCGTAGGCCAGACCGGCAGTGCCGTAGATCAGGGTATGGTCGAAGGCATACCCGAAGCGCCCACGCAGGGTGCCCAGGTACTTGATCTTCGATTCGAATTTATTGTTCAGCGCCAGGTGGGTATTGAGTTGCGAGGTGCCGATATTGCGGCTGTCGTTCAGGTCGGTGTGGGAGATATCGGCCTCGACACCGGCGACCCATTGGCCGAATTGGTAGTTGTAACCAATCTGCGCACCGCCGAGCAGGCCATTGCGGTCCAGGTCAACCCGGCCAGGGCGTGCACCACCATTGATGTTGGCGATGTTGGGTGCAGCCTGGCCTTTGGTGTTGACGTCACCATCGCCACCAAAGCCGTAGCCGGCACTCAAGCCGCCGTAGACACCAGTCCAGTCAGTAGGGCCTTCGGACGAATAGGCACCTGCCGCCTGGGCAGCAGACGATGCCACGACGGTGAGTGCGGTAACTGCGAGTAAACGAGTGATCATGTAACAGCTCCTATGGTTTTTGGGGTGTTGCAGACACGGCGTTGCCGCACGCCGATAGCCATCGGCGCGAGACAAACAGGCAAATAAGGGGGTGTTACGGCCGAGCCGAATGGCTCGGGCTTAAGCTATTGGCCGATAAAACGGTAATCGGCGCTGTAAGGTTCGAGGTGTAATTGCCCGGCCTGTTCGCAGCCGCCACTGAATACACCGCCCAGGGTATGCAGACGCTCTACCGCGACCACCTGCGTCAAGTCGCCAGTGCCTTGGTGCGCCGTCACGTCGAGGCGCAGCAGTGGGATATCTTTCGCGCTGGCCCCCGGCACCTGGGCGATAACCTTGCCCATGACCGCGCTGCGGTCATTCAGTTGCCAGGTAGGCCCGGCGAAATGGCGGCCCACGGTCTTGCCGTTGATCATCAACGTCGCCAGCGGCTCGCGAAACTGCCAGGTCAACTGGCCGTTGGCGTCCTTGGCGCAGATGTAGATCTGCACGCCCGTGGCCTGTACCGTCATCAGAATGTTTGTTGCCGCCCCCGCAGCCGGTTCCGGCAAGTCCTGGGCCTGAGCGCGCTGTGCGTCGGCTGCGCAGATCACCAGCACAATCAGACCGATCACCTGCAGTAGCAGCAGCGCCAGGCGATTGCGGCGCGCCTCTGTTTCAGGGTCGGAATTACTCATTTTGCGCCTGCCGAGAGGAGAGTCGAGAAGGGTCGGGTTAATCATCAAAAAAGTCCGTCAGTGGTCGAACATGGCTGGTTATCAGCGTCTGCAGGAGGAACAACCGACCCGAAGTGTTTATTCCCGACTATTTTTCAAGTCGGGTAAAAACACGGCTTTTACCAGACTTCAACCTTGAGTTGCGCACGTTGGCTGGCCGGCATTGGCAGCGCTTTGCCGCTGTGCACCACACCATGGCGCGGTGACTCGCGCTTGAGGTTCGGCACCGGTATGCGCCCGCCGCCACGCACGGTTTGCGCACCGTTCATTTGGAACTTGCCGTAGGCAAAGTTCAGCCCCACACCGTTCTGGCGCTGGAAATAGATCCACCAGCGCCCTTCTTCGAATTTCATAAAGGCGAAGCCTCGTGGGTAGGCATCCTCACCATAATCGTCAAAGGTCATGGCCGTGGCGAAACCCAACCCGTGCCCATCAAAACGGCTGAGGTACTCCTTGTTCAAGTAGTCACTGCCGCCCTGAACGTGGAATACCCGGTAGGTGGTGTCGTCGATATGGTCGATCAGGATTGAGCAGCCACTGAAGTCCGGGGTGAACACATACCCGGTCGCGCCGGGGTTGGCCGGGATATCGCAAAAACTGCCCTGTGGCACCCAGTGCCCCATCAGGGGGCGCTCGACCTTGCCGTGTTCGCCCGGTTTGTCCAAGGTGGCCAGGCGATAACCGCCGGCCTTGTGATCGTTGACGTCGAACACGTTCAGGCCGGCAACTAATCCCGAGGGGATACGCTTGGCGGTCATGAAATTCTGTTGCAGGAAGGTCTTGGTCGACGAAAACGCGTTCATGCATTGGGTAGTCATAAAGGCTCCAGGCAGATGGAAGATGTAGACGCAATGCCAATCCCTGCTAACGCCATTCGAATCACGCGAAACCATGAGAAGAACACCCGTGCCCGCGGCTTTATTCCATGATTTCGCTTAATCGAATTCGGCGTTTTCCATGCAGATAATTGTCTTCTTCCTACGCCCATTCAGCCGTTAGCCTTCGGCCCTGCGATGCCTTGCGCATGCACGAACACCGGCTGTTACCACAGCATCGGTGCCTGACCCCAGTGCTCGACAGATGGCGCCCACGTGAAGAAACTCTCGATAGCCCTATTGCTCGCCAGCCTCTTCCAGTTACCGCTGGTATTGGCTGCGCCCACCAACATTGCCGTGATCGCCTACGCGGAAAAACCGCTGAAGCTGATTCGCGCCACCACGCTGTACACGGTGGGGCCAGGCACGCGACTGCAAGGCGGCGACATCCTGCAAACCGGCGCCGCCGGCATTCAGATCGAAGGTCTTAATGCGGCCACCCTGGCACTGGGGCCAGACACGCGCATCCTTATCGCCACCAACAGCAAGGCGGCGCAGATCAACCTGCTCAATGGCTGGCTGAAACTGCAACCGGTTGCCGGCAACAGCCACGCCAACCTTGCGGTGACCACCGGCGCCCTGGCTTTCACCTTGACCAACAGCGCCAGTGTGATTCACGTGGGCAAGCGCCAGACCGAAATCTTTGTCGAAGACGGCAGCCAAGTCGTCAGTGAAATCGATAACCACGGCAAGGCTGATCGCAACGTCACCTTGGGCCACGAAGACTTCGCCAAGCGCGAAGGCGACGCCCCACTGAAGATCGTCGCGCGCCCCGAGCAAGCATTTATCGACGCCCTGCCCCCGCAGTTTCTCGACCCGCTGGTGCCCTTGGGCAAGAAAACGCCCAAGGCCCAGGAGCCGAAAAAAGAGCGTGAGGTTAGTTACGACGACATCGCGCCCTGGGTGGTCAGCCCGCTCAACCTCAGCCAGCCGATGCTTGCCAGCCGCTTTGCCCCGCGCCTGAACGACCCTGCGTTCCTGCAGGCGGTGAAAACCAACCGTGGCGGTGTGCTGGCATGGGAACTGGAACTGCTGCGCCTGGAACGGCGCAAAAATGCGCACTGATCCTCCCCACGCTGTTGCCCGAAGGTTCTTATGAAATTGTCGCTCGCGGTTAAATTCAACGTGGTGTTTCTGGCGGTGTTTATCGTCGGTTTTATTGCCACCAGCCTGTCCACTCATTACATGCTGCAACAGAGCGCGCGCCGGGAAACCCTGGAGACCGCGCGCATGCTGATGCGCTCGGCGTCTGCGGCCAGCACCTACACTGCCGAGCAGATTGTGCCGTTGCTGGAGAACCGCCTGAAATTCCAGTTCCTGCCCCAGTCGGTGCCGGACTTCGCCGCCATTTCGCACCTGCAGGAATTGCTCAAGTCCTACCCGGACTACGCCTACAAGGAAGCCACGCTCAACCCGACCAACCCGCGCGACCTGGCCGATGACTGGGAGAAATCCCTGATCAATAACCTGCGCAGCCAACCGCAAAGTGCGGAGATGGTCGGTGAGCGCAGCGATGACAAGGGCGCATCGCTGTACATCGCACGGCCTATCCAGATCAAGGACGGTGCCTGCCTGGCGTGCCACAGCACCCCGGACGCGGCACCGAAAACCATGGTCGACATCTACGGTGCGGTAAACGGGTTTGGCTGGAAACTCAACGATACCATTGGCGCGCAGCTGGTCACGGTGCCGCTCGACCTGCCGATGCAACGCGCCAGGAGTTTACTGCACAGCTATATGCTGTCGATGCTGGGCATTTTCGCGGTGTTGTTCGTGGCCTTGAACGTGGCCGTGCACCTGTTTGTCACCCGCCGCCTGCGGCAAATGTCGGCGCTGGCCGACCGCGTCAGCCTGGGAGAAACCGATGTACCGGAGATGGACATCAGCGGCAAGGATGAACTGGCGCGCCTGGGTCAATCCTTCGGTCGCATGCGCACCAGCCTGGTCAGCGCCATGAAGATGCTTGAGGAATAGGTCCGCGATCATGCTTGAACAACTGGGCAAGTACCGCATCGACAGCGTGCTGGGCAAAGGCGCCATGGGCACGGTGTACAAGGCATTCGACCCGAATATCGCGCGTACCGTGGCGCTCAAGACCATCCGCAAGGAGCTGTTTGGCGACAGCCAGCACGCCGAGTTGGTCAGCCGCTTCAAGAACGAAGCCCAGGCCGCCGGCCGGCTGATGCATCCCAATATCGTCGGTGTGTACGACTACGGCGAAGACGAAGGCTCGGCCTACATCGCCATGGAGTTCGTCGAAGGCACGCCGCTCAATACCGTGCTCGCGGCGCAGACACCGCGCGACCTGAACCACAGCCTCGGCTGGATGCGTCAATTGTTGTCGGCACTCAACTATGCGCATTCCAAAGGGGTGGTACACCGCGATATCAAGCCGGCCAACTTGTTAATCACCGCCGAAGGCCAGGTCAAGGTCACCGATTTTGGTGTAGCCCGCCTCGACTCGTCGACCCTCACCCAGACCGGTTCGATGATCGGCACGCCCAGCTACATGTCGCCGGAGCAATTTTGCGGTGAATTGATCGACGGCCGTTCCGACGTGTTCTCCGCCGGCATCGTGCTGTATCAACTGTTGACGGGCGAGCGCCCGTTCTCCGGCTCCGCGACCATGGTCATGCAACAGATCCTCAACCAGACCCCAGTGGCGCCGTCGAGCCTGAACCTGGCGCTCGACCCGGCACTCGATGCCGTGATCGTGCGCGCCCTGGCCAAGCGCCCGGCTGAACGCTACCCGTCGGCCCAGGCGTTTCTCGATGACCTGGAGGCCTTGCTCGGTACCACCATCGGCACCTGGATCAACGCCGAGATCGACGACGACCGCACCGTACTGATGCGCCCGAACCAGCCGCTGAGCAGTGGCGTCAATCACTTGCCAACCGCCACGGGCGCGATGACCGAGGCGGTGGAAACCCTGACGCCCTGGAAGCTGGCGGTGATGCCTGAACTGGAGTCGTTGCTGTCCCATCAGATCGGGCCACTGGCGCGTTTTCTGGTGCGCAAGAGCCTGACTGGCACCGATGACTTCGACGCGATTTGCGCGGCGCTGTTGCCGCATATTCCTTCCGAACGCGGTCGGGAGCAGTTCGCCAGCGCCAGCCAGTCATTGTTCCAGCGCCTCAACCCGGCCACAGCCGCGCCCCTCGCCGAACCTACGGCCATCGAGCCGCCCGCCGCGGTGACTGAAGTCACACCGGCACAGGTCGACACGCAATTGGCGCAAATGGCCGAGCGCCGCCTGGCCGTGTTGATCGGCCCTATCGCCCGCATCGTGGTCAGCCGCGCCCTGCGCGCCACCGCCCAGCATCCGCCGTTCCTGCACCTGCTGGCTGCGCATATCGAGAGCGAGGCCCAGCGCCTGGCATTCCTCCAAAGCTTTGAGCCCTTGCCATGACCGACTCCCCACTCAGCGCCTGCGGGCCATATTGTCTGGCCTCGGCGGTTGCCTACGGGATCAGTGATGTGGGTTCGGTGCGCCAGAGTAATGAAGACAATTTCCTCGTGGAACCTGCTCTCGGGCTGCTGGCCGTGGCCGATGGTATGGGCGGCCACGAGGCCGGTGCACTGGCCAGTGCGCAAGCGCTGATCAGTCTGCGCCAGGTCCTTAGGGCTGCTGGCGCCGAGCCTTCAGGCATCGACAGCGATCCGGACGCCACCTTGACGGACCCGACCATGCAAGCCGCTGGCAGGCTGCACACGGCCATCGACCATGTGAACCAGTGCGTCTACCAACAGAATGTGGCGCGCCATATGAGCGAAGGCAGTGGCATGGGCACCACCCTCACCGGTGTGTGGCGCCCGCAACCCGATGGGCCGCTGCTGGTGTTTCATGTGGGCGACAGCCGTTTGTACCGCTATCGCGACGGCGAACTGAGCTTGCTGACCCGCGACCAGACCTGGTACCAGCAAGCCCTCGAAGCCGGCAAGGTCGACCGGCTGCCGGCGCGCAACCTGCTGCTGCAAGCCATTGGCCCAGGGCCCAAGGTGGAGCCGCAAGTGCGTGTGCAACCGGCACAGCCGGGCGACCTGCTGATGCTGTGCAGCGATGGCCTGCACGGTTGCGTGCCACACCTGGAGATGGTTCAGGTGCTGAGCCTGGCCCGCCGCGACACGCTGGATACCGCGTGCCAACGGCTGGTGGGCCTCACCCGCGAGTACGCCGGGCGCGATAACGTCACTGTGCTGCTGGCCTGGTTCGACCGCTGAGCGTGTTCACGGCCACTTGAACATATCGTCCACCGGCACGCGGTAGCCGGTGGCCAGGCGGTTGGTCTCGTTGGCCATGCCAACCACAGCCTGCAGCTCACCAAACATCTCGTCGGTCATGCCGGCCTTGCGTGCGGCGGCGGTGTGGGAAGCAATGCAGTACGGGCAATTGTTGGTCACGCTGACCGCCACATAGAGCAGCTCCTTGGTCAACGGGTCGAGTGCTCCCGGTGCCATGATTTCCTTGAGGCTTTCCCAGGTGCGGCGCAACGTCGGCGGGTGGGCGGCCAGGCATTTCCAGAAGTTGTTCACCTGGTCGACCTTGCGCGTTTGCATGATGTCGTCGTAGACCGCACGCACTTCAGGGCTGGCGTCGGCGTATTCGGTGAGGTGTTGGGTCATGGTCGTTCCAAGGCTGGCATAAAGCCTCTGGAATACCGCGCCGCGCCTGTTGTTGGCAAGTGAAGCCTGTAAGCGAGAACCACAGGCTTAGGGTTTGGGGTATTCGTGACGTGTGGTCAAGAGTCCTTTTCGCAATCGACGGTTTTTCCGAGTGAACGACGGGCGGATACTCGAATCCATTGTTCACACCCTCTCTGGAGTTACTGATGTCTATCCCCACCCAAAACGTCCCCGCCTTCGGCCTCGGCACCTTCCGCCTGCAGGGCCAAGTGGTGATCGACTCCGTGAGCACCGGCCTGGAGCTGGGCTACCGTGTCATCGACACCGCACAGATCTACGAGAACGAAGCCGAGGTCGGTCAAGCCATTACCGCCAGCGGCGTAGCGCGTGATGAGCTGTTTATCACCAGCAAGATCTGGATCGCCAATTTCGCCGAAGGCCAGTTGATCCCGAGCCTGCGCGAAAGCCTGCGCAAACTCAAAACCGACTACCTCGACCTGACATTGATCCACTGGCCATCGCCGGAAGACCAAGTGCCGGTTGCTGAATTCATGGGCCAGTTGCTGGAAGCCAAGCGCCTGGGCCTGACCCGTCAGATCGGCATTTCCAACTTCACCATCGACCTGATGAAGCAGGCCATTGCAGCGGTAGGCGCCGAGAACATCGCCACCAACCAGATCGAGCTGCACCCCTATCTGCAAAACCAGAAGGTCGTGGATTTCGCCACCGCCCATGGCATCCAGATCACTTCGTACATGACCCTGGCCTACGGCGAAGTGCTCAAAGACCCGGTGATCCAGCAGATCGCCGAGCGCCATCAAGCCACACCGGCGCAGGTCACGCTGGCGTGGGCCATGCAGTTGGGTTACGCGGTGATCCCGTCGTCGACCAAACGCGCCAACCTGCAAAGCAATCTCAAGGCCCTGCAACTGACCTTAAGCACCACCGATATGGCGCAGATTGCCGCCCTGGAGCGTGGCCATCGTTTGACCAGCCCAAAAGGCATCGCGCCGAAGTGGGACTAAACCCCGGTCAGCGGTTTGCGCGATAACTCCCGCAACCATGGCAACACCCGCAGGCCCGTCGTGGCCTCGGGTGGGTCGATGATGTCCATGAAGTGTTCGAGGTTGACGTTGTCCGGAACGCCCGGCAACCGCACCAGCACCCCAGGCTTTGTGCCACATGGCTTGCCCAGGTCCTGATGGTCATAGAGCAGCACATGACGCGCCTGTGGCTGCGGCCCGCAGGCCTGCGCCGCCAGCCCCGCATTCATGATCAGCACATCGAAGGGCTCGGCCGGGATAGCGGTCAGTATCTGGACTTCCTGGTAGGTTTGCACCGGCACGATCCGGTGGTAACCCAACCGATTAAGCATTTTTTCGATGTGCAGTCGTTGCAGGTGTTGTTCATCGGCAATCAGGATAGTCAGTGCTTTGTTCGGCATGGCGAACCCCTGGGCTGGCAGCGCTCGTCAGTGAGCCTGGTCCATTTTCCAGACATATGCCGAAGACAAAATCAGGCATGTTCCCCCTTCATGTAGGAGTTCTCCCAAATCCACCGAATGCCCCTCAACTGCCGTCAGGCCTGCTTGTAATATTCACCCATGTGCTGATGCAAATCACCAATCGCCACGTCTATCGCCACAACTGCGGCGGCCAATGCGCTGCGCTCCTGGCGTTCACACACCGCTTCCAGCGTTTCGCAGCTGGCGATCAATGTCTGGGCCTTGACCATGCGTGCCCCTCCTTTGACGCGGTGTGCAAGGTCGTGCAACTCACCAAAACTGTGCTGGCGTTGCAGCGACGCCAGCATCGCGCGGTCCACCTCCAGGCTGTCGAGCAACGCGCTCAGCAGCTCCTTGAGCGCCGCGCGATCATCCCCCGTCACCACGGTCAACGCTCTCAAATCAAACCCCGGCTCAGCGGCGGTTGAACCCGGGCTGAGCGCATAGGCGCCCAGCGCCGAGCGCAAATCCTCAAGCCCGGCAGGCTTGAACAGGCAGCCATCCATGCCCGCCTGCCGGCAGCGCTCGGTTTCTTCCGGCTGGGCATTGGCGGTAAATCCCAGCAGCAGGCAGGCGTGCAAACCTTGCTCACGCTCTTGCGCGCGGATCTCACGCGCCAAGGCATAGCCATCCTTGAGGGGCATATTGCAATCGGTGATAACCACATCAGGCCGGTGGGTTTGCCAGCGTTCAAAGCCTTGGGCACCGTCTTCGGCGGTGATAATGCGATGCCCCAGGAAGTTCAGTTGCCGGGCCAGCAGCAGGCGATTGGCCGGGTAGTCATCCACCACCAGGATGTCCAGTACTCGTGTGGGCCGGGTGGGGGCCGGCGTGGCCGAATCCTCGTCCACTACTGCTGCCGTCCTGGCCAGCGTCAGTGCCACGTCCACGCGCGTCCCCTGCCCCAACGCACTGCTCAATTGCAGCTTGCCCGCCATCATTTCGCACAGTGTGCGGCTGATCACCAGCCCCAGGCCCGACCCACTGCGCGCCGATTGCTCGGTATTGCTGCCCTGGATAAAGGGGTTGAAGAGCCGCTGCTGATCTTCAGCGCTGATGCCGATGCCAGTGTCTTCTACCCACAAACTGAGGTTCAACTGGCTGGAATCCGACCCCAGCCCACAACGCCCGCCCATGCGTACCTGGCCCTGATGGGTAAACTTGATGGCATTGCTCAGCAGGTTGGACACCACCTGTTTGAATCGCAACGGGTCGATCAACACCGCGCAATCCATCTGCGGGTCAAGCTTCACCTGCAGTGCCAGGCCCTTCGCCCGCGCCAGCCCTTCGAATACCCGCGCCACCGACGTCAACAGTTCATGGGGGTTGGCGGGCTCCAGGGCCAAAGACAGATGGCCGGACTCGATCCGGGCAATATCCAGAATATCGCCGATCAATTCCAGCATGCCGTGGGAGGCCACTGAGGCTACTTCCAGGGCATCGCGGTCGGCACGCCCCTGTTCGGCATTGGCCAACGCCAGTTCGATCATGCCGATCACCGCATTCATGGGGGTGCGAATTTCGTGGCTCATGGTCGCCAGGAACGTGGTCTTGGCGCGGTTGGCGGCGTCGGCGTCTTCCTTGGCCTCCTGCAACTGACCCAACAGCCGCTGGCGCTCGCTCACATCGACCCAACCGGCAATCATGCCGACGACATTTTCGTCGCCGTCACGGTACGGCAGCATCCAGTGGTAGATGGTCAACACCTTGCCCGCGGGCAACCTGAGTACCCGATCATGAATCTGCGGCTCGCCCCGCTCCATCAACCGCAAGTAATCCTCGTGGTACGACTGGGCCTGCGGCGGGTTGCCGGTATCGGTTTCGATGACCGTCTTGCCGATCACTGCTTCCAGCTTGAAGCCAAAGACATCCAGGTACGCACTGTTGCACGCCATCAGCCGGCCCTGGCGATCACGCACGTAGATCGGGTGCGGCGTACCGTCGATCAGCACGCCCATAAAGCGCATCTGGTCGCTCAACGCCCGTTCCGCCTGAGCCCGCTTACGGATCAGACTGCGCAGGTAAATCGCCCATCCCAGGGTAATCAGCAGCAATATCACCGCCAGGCCGAACCCTTGGATAATCGCACTGCGGTGGCGTAGCCAATGGTCTTCGATGATGACATCGGTGCGCCATTGGCTGACCAGCTCATCCATTTCCTGAGGCGGGATGCTCAGCAACGCCTTGTCCAGTATCGAGTACAGCTCCAACTGACCCCGGTTGACCCCGAACGTCATACGCACGGGTTCAGAGCCGACGGTGCTGCTCACTTGCAAACGGTCGCGGTACTCAAAGGCGATCAGGTAGCGCGCATAAATCAATGAACTGACGGCCCCCTCTGCGCTGCCGTTAGCCACCAGGGCCATGGCATCCGTAGGGTTCTTCGCCTCGACGAAGTGGATACCGGGATAGTCACGGTTGATGATCTCACGCAGGGCGTTGCCGCTGGGCAGCGCCAGACGCTTGCCCAGCATATTCTCCAAGGTCAGGGTGCCTGGGTCGTCGCTGCGGGTGACCAGCACCAGCGGATTGGTCAGATACGGCCGTGTAAAGCGCACCTGATCAGAACCCTCGATGCTAGGGGAAACCACCGCCATCATGTCCGCCCTGCCCGAACGGACCGTCTCGATTTGCTGGGGCATCGAGCCGCCTGGGACTACATCGAACTTCAAACCGGTGCGCAGGCTGATCCGGGTCAGAACGTCGGCACTCAAACCCTCTGATCGCCCCTGCGCGGTGAAGGATGCCAACGGCAGCATCTGGTCGGACGCCACCACCCTGACGCGCGGGTGTTTCTCCAGCCAGCGTTGCTCGCCGGTACTCAGGTGCAGCCGTTCGGCCCCCAGAAAACCAAGGTTGCCAGCACTCCAACGGCGCAATATATCCAGCTGCTGGTTACCCGGAATCGACCTCAGCGCGCTATTGATAATGCGCAGCATGCGGATGTTGTCGCGGGCCACCGCAAACGCGAACGCGTTGGACTCCAAGGTGGAAAAATCCGCCAGTTGTACATTATTGAGGTGGTTGCGGTTGATCTGATAGTGGGCGCTGATGGCATCTCCGAGGTAGACATCGGCGCGACCGAAGGCCACGGCACCGATGGCTTCGAAAACCGACGCAAACAGCTCCACATGGGCCTTGGGGTAAAAAGCTTCGACCACATCGGGCGGCATATAGTGATAAAGCATCGCCACACGCTTGCCGGCCAGGTCGACACTCAGGGATTGGGTGTCACCGGTGCGAGTGACCAGCACCGGCTGATCATTGGCATAGGAACGCGACAGGACCAGTTGTGGGTCCCCGGCTTCAAACCCATTGGCCGAACCGAGGAAGTCGATGGCGCCGTGTTTGAGCGCCTCGATCACCTCATCACGGGTGTCATAGCGGCGCACTTCAACGCTGACATTCAGCGCCTGGGCGAGCAGCTTTGCGTAGTCGGCCGTCACGCCCTCCAGTTCGTCGTTGTTGTTGGTCAGTTCGAAAGGCCCGTAATCCGGCGCGGAAACCCCCATCAACAGCGTGCGCCGCTCACGCAGCCAGTGCCAGTCAGCTTCGCCCAGCACCACGGGCGGGCTATTCCCATCAAGGCTTGCATGCCCCAACAACCGTACGGTGTGAGGCTCATCTAGGGCAATAGCGAACATCGGCAGCAGGCTCATCGACAACGCCATGATCAACCACCGAACCAGGGCAAGGATCATAGGGAGTCAGATCAGGTGATTACGCTGGGCAAACTTGGCCATGTGCACCACGGATGTCATACGCAGCTTCTCCTTGAGCCGGGTTTTATAGGTGCTGATAGTCTTGTGGCTCAGCAGCATATCTGCAGCGATTTTGTTGTTGTTGTAGCCCAGCGCCAGCATCCTCAGCACGGACAGTTCACGATCCGAAAGCAACTGCACCAACTCATGCTCAGTCGCCTGCAAGTCATCACGGCGTACCGAACTGCTCGGCAGGCTGGGGAAGCAGTTGTAGTTGGACATCACCGCCCTGATCGCTTTTTGCAGTTCCTCCAGCTCCCCCGTCTTGGCGACAAACCCCATGGCACCGGCACGCATGCACCGCGTGGAAAAAAACTCTGGCAGAAACGACGTCAGTACCAGAATTTTGCACGGCACACCCAGCGCCTTGACCCGGCTAATCACTTCCAGCCCACCCAGCTTTGGGATGGCCAGGTCGAGAATCATCAAGACTGGGCGTCTCTCTCTAACCTTCTGAAGCGCGTCCGCCCCCGTGCCGGCCTCCTCGATGTCAGTGAAGCCTTCGCACTTGAGCAAATGCCTGACCATTGCCCGTATAAACGGATGATCGTCCACAACCAACACGGTCCCACTACCTAACGGTTTGCTCATATCACTACCCTGAAAAGAATAAGTACCCTTACACATCACACGGGACACAGGTACCTGTGAGAAATAACAGTTCCGACCAGCGGACGGACTTCACTCAGGCGAATAGCCAGGCCAAGCCTGGCCCCTTTCGATCGAAAACATGCCGAGCACGTATCGCCAAACCGTTACCACCGTCTGGCTGCAAGTGCGCAACCTTAACAACGAAATGACGTTTAGACCGAAGGGGCAATCCCATTCACATGTAGGACTTTTCCTCGCAAGACAGCCTTTGCAAGCGCTTGCTAATCGGTGGTACTCGGGCTCCAGAACGCCTGTACCACCAGGGTCGAGGTGGAAATTCGCGCCACCAGCGCGTCCAGTTCGTCGCCGTCTACTGAAGTGGCCACCAGGGTCGCCTCGATCTCCACTTCTTCGCTGCCGAACGGCCGCACGTCAACGTCGCTGGCCGGGTAGTTGCAGCGCGCAAGCTCGGCTTCCAGCAGCACCATCACCGCCTGTTGCTGGCTGCGCCGGGCGATGACATAGAGGATGTTGGTGACCTCCGCCGACACCACGTCCAAAGGCTGGCGGTTGATGTTATTGACGATCGGCCGTAGCAAGGTATTGGCCGCCAGCACAAACAGCGTGCCCAGCAGCGCTTCGAGGATCAGGTCGGCCCCGGCACACGCCCCCACCGCCGCCGATGCCCAAAGTGTGGCGGCGGTGTTGAGCCCCCGCACATTGCCTTCTTCACGCATGATCACGCCAGCGCCCAAAAAGCCGATGCCCGAGACTACGTACGCGACCACCCGCACCGCACCTTCCGCGCCGCCAAGGCGGTTGGCCATGTCGACAAAAATCGCCGCGCCCACCGCCACCAGCACGTTAGTGCGCAAGCCCGCCGTGCGTTGGCGGTACTGGCGCTCAAAGCCGATCAAGCCACCGAGGATAAACGCCGCGGTGAGGCTGACCACGGTGTCGACCAAAGAGTTGAGGTTGATGTTGTTGATTGCCTGCATAAAAAATCTCCATGACTGCCGCGCATGCAAGAAACCTTCGTGCAGGTACGACCCACTGCACCGCGCCCGTTGTTAAGGCACAGACAGCTTGGCTCGCCCACCGTAAATGGCAGGCGCGTCCGTAGCATCCTGATAGATTTCAGGTGCTGGTCAGCGTCGATGAGAGGGATGCAGGCAGGTGCCAGGACTGGCCGCTGCCGGGATGCCGCTTCTCGCTTGGTGGCGAGACAACGGCATCAGGAAAAATGCGCGTTACCTTGCCAAGTATGTGCCGGTTACCGAAACCGGCCGACGACTGTCACTCGAACAAGTACCCACTGAGGGTCTCCGCTATTGATGAAAACGCGCGGAGTTTACGCCGCGTTTTCGAGGGAGTAAACCGTAGGAGAATTTACCATAGGGGTTTAGGTGGATTGTTCAGGGTGAGTTCAGCAACTGTTTTTTGGGTCACGCCGAAGATCAACTGTGGGAGCTGGCTTGCCTGCGATGGCGGTCTGTCTGCTGGAGGTTTATTGCCTGATACTGCGTCATCGCAGGCAAGCCAGCTCCCACAAGGAGTGTGCACGTCCGCTATTACGGCATATCGGGCCGATCCCGCTCAACCCGTTTCAAGTACTCGTCCATCTGCCCACCTGCCAGCGGCTTGACCTGAATAGACACCCTGTTGACCTGCCGTCCCATCCTGATGCCTTCACGCGTGCGCACCTGCACATACCCAAGCTTGGGCCAGAAGCGCTCGGCCTTGGTATTGCCGACCACCACCGTCAACCGCAGCCACTGGGCACCGTTGCTCACCGCCCACGCTTCAAGATCGGCATGCAATTGTCGCGCGAACCCGGCGCCATGCAGGCGCGTATGCACCAGCAGCAAACCGATATGCCACACGCCGACGGCCAGCAAGTCGGCCGCGATGTTCACGACGGCGGCCAGTTGGTCCTGCGTATCGCGATAACCCAGCCAGTACATCCGGCTGCAACGCCAACCTGCCGGCAACTGACCCTGTAACTCTTCGTGCGCTTCGGTCGGTGTGGCCGGTTCACCATTGACCGCGATGAAATACTCGGGTGCCTGGTCAAAAAAACACTGCAGTTCGGCCGCGTCACCGTCGTGCAGTTCAACCACTCGAATACCTTTGAGTGCGCAATCAACCTCCATGTTTACTTCCCCTTCAATCGTCGCGCGTCAGCACTTCCAGCAACTCGATTTCAAAGCGCAGATTGCTGTTGGGCGTGATATGCGCGCCCATCGAACGCTCGCCATAGGCCAGGTGCGCCGGCACAAACAGTGTGCGCACGCCACCCACCTGCATGCCCATCAAGCCCTGGTCCCAGCCCTTGATTACGCGCCCGGTGCCGATCACGCACTGGAACGGCTTGCCGCGCTCCCAGGACGAATCGAACACGGTGCCGTCTTCGAGGGTGCCGGTATATTGGGTGGTGATCAGCGCCCCCTTGACCACGGCTTTGCCGGTGCCCAGGCGGGTGTCGGTGATCTGGAGTTCATCGTTGCTCATGGGGCTCTCGTTGGATGGGTCAGGACTGGGGTTTTCCCAGAATAAAATGAGCTTGGCAAGTGCGCCCTCGCCACGCCCTTATGCCGATCGTTCCCACGCTCTGCGTGGGAATGCCGCCTGTGACGCTCCGCGTCACCCTTGTGCAAGGCTTGAACCTTACGCTGGCAGCCGGACGCGGAGCGTCTCTGGATGCATTACCACGCGGAGCGTGGGAACGATCAAAAAGGCGGAATTAGCGATATTCCCCTTTAATTTGCAGGACGTTTCCGAGAGAATCCCGAGCGCTTGCGCCGCTCAACTTACATGGCTAGTCTGCGTCGGTCACTGCCATTCAGTGATTCGGGGTTTGGTAGACCACGAGTGATTAGGCGCTAAGCGCCTCCTTCTGCAAGGCGCTTTTTTTCGGCCCTGCGTTATGGCGGCCGTGCGTAGGGCACCTTCGGGTGCACCGGGTCCTAATCACCGGTCTACCAATCTGCGCACGGTCACCACCCTAAAGTCGTTTGGTAGCGATGGTGGTGACATTCCAGCTTTGGTTAGGAGTTGAAACCATGGACAAATTAGTCCCTGCACCACCCGCATCAGAACCGCACTTCTTCACCACCACCCAAGATCTTAGCTTTGAAGACGCCCTGGCACATGCCAGCAGCGTACTCCGTTGCGCAGCTGTCGCGGCGCAGACGGCGAGTGATCATCTGGCCGGTGATACACGCGCCTTGGTGATCTCGGTATTGCACTTGGTGGACATGGCCAGTGTGATGGTCGACCGATCATTGGAGTGCATGCAGCCACACTGAGTAACTCTTGTGGCGAGTGACCTCTGATCGCTCCCACGCTCTGCGTGGGAATGCCGCCTGTGACGCTCCGCGTCACCCTTGTGCAAGGCTTGAACCTTACGCTGGCAGCCGGACGCGGAGCGTCTCTGGATGCATTACCACGCGGAGCGTGGGAACAATCAGCCGATCGTTCATTACAGCCAATGCCAGAACCGGCTCCAGAAACCTCGGCCCAAATCATCCTTGCAGCGCGCATATTGCGCCGCATACATCTGCGAGCGCGCCTGCACCTTGCTCGCCACCGGCGGCAGCCAGGCTTTGGCCGCATAGGTGCGTTGGCGATAGCCGCCCCAGCCTTCGTGGTAGTTCAGGTATTGGCCGTAGGCGTCGTATTTGTAGACGCCGTTGATGGTGTAGGTCTTGTCCATGTACCAACCCACAAAGTCGATGGAGTCATCGAAATCCTGACGGCTCGCACCGCTGCGGCCGGTGCTCTTGCGGTAGTCGTTCCACACTTCATCCTTGGCCTGGGAATAGCCTTCGGCGGTGGACACGCGCCCCCAGGGGATGATCCACAGCAGGTATTTGCGCGGGGTCTTGGCATCCTGGCGGAAGCCCGACTCTTGATACATGATCGCGAACGGCACCTGGATCGGCACGCCCCAGCGCTTTTGCGTGACCTTTGCGGCGTCGTACCAGTCGTCTTTTTCACGGAAGATGCCGCAGATGTCGTTTGGCGTGCGTGGCGGCGAAGTACCGCACGCCGCCAACAGGGAAGTGAGTAATAACAGTCCGACAGCTTTGCCTGCGCTCAAGGGGCACCTTTGCGTGATACACGTAAAAAGCCGGTATTTTACGCATTCATTCGAGAGCAGGGGGTAGCGAGTTCACTCCATAATCGGTGGGAGCTGGCGGCGTCCATGCCGCACGTTCTCAGCTTAAGCCAACGGCACGCGACGCGTGGTCAGCGCGGTACGACCCACAAAGAAGCTCAAGGCTGCGCCCAACAGCAACATCGCCAAGGTGCTCCAGGCCGCACGGGACAGCTGTTTAGCCGCTACTTCACCGGCTTCACGGGCTTTCTGCTCGGCTTGCTGCTTGAGCTCATCAACCTTCTGCATGGCTTGCTGATAGGCCTGGGCATAGTTGTCGACAATCTGCGTGGCTTCGGCTTTGCTCTTGCCGGTACGGGCGGCCACGATGTTGACCAGCGCGTCTTTATCCGCTGCATTCAACGCAGGCTCGCCGGAGGCTTTGACGCGTTCGAACCACTGCTTCAACTCATCACCGGCCTGTGCAGGGTTGGTCGCGGCGTCCTTGGCCGATTGCTTGCCGTCAGCGGCAGCCTGGTCGGTTTTCTGCTCAACGTTGGCCGGGTCCAATTCAGGCTTGCCGCTTTGCTTGAGCAGGGTGTCGAGCTGGCCTTGCAGGCTGTTCCAATCCAATTGGATGCCTTGCTCGTTCAACTGCTGCTTGATGCTGTTGCCGATCCCAGGCGCAGCAGCGGCGATACCACTGCCGGCGGCGGACAAGCCTTTGCCCACCACATTACCGGCGGTGCCGACCACGCTGGCGGCCAGGCCAGCCAGCAGCCAGGTGGTGAGCAAGGTGGTGAAGGTCCAGGTCAGTAAGCCGTGCAGGCCGCCACGGTCCGGTGCAGTGCGCCCGGCCACAAAGGCGCCGAGGCCGACCGCCACCAGGGTCGAGACAAACAGCCAGATCCCGGCGCCGGTGCCGAAGCCGCTCAGGGGGTTGCCCGCTTCCATCGGGTTGACTGCACTGGCGCCGATGGCCGTGCCCAGTACGCTGAGCACCAGGTAGGTCACCAGGGCAATTGCACTACCGGCCAGCACAGAGCTCCAGGACACGCGAAACGGTGAACGGTTGGTTTCATAGACAGTTGTCATGATTAATCCTTTGAGTGGTTGACCGTATCAGTCTGGCGAGACCGTTGCCGGCCGTCCCCGCTCAAATGCACCAGAGCATCTGGTGCATTCGCACCCCGCAGCGGGCACTCTGTGTGCACTATCCTGAGGGCTGGGTGTCGTACCCTTCATGCGCCCATCCCCGGAGAAACCATGACCCAGGACGTTCTTGCCAAAGAAACCAATCGCCGCCAATTGCAGCAGATCATCTCCGGGTTATCGGACGGTGTGATCCTGGCCGAAGTCGACCAGACCATTCTGTGGGCCAACGAAGCCGCGCTGACCATGCACGGGGTCAGTGAGGTGGAGCAGCTGGGCGCCAATACCGAGCAATACGCCAAGCGCTTCGCCTTGCGCTATCGCAACAACCACCCCTTGCCGCTGGACAGCTACCCGCTCAGCCGAATAGCCGCCGGTGAAGAATTCAGCGATGTGGTGGTGGAAGTCACCCCCGCCGCCGACGAGGACCGCAGTTGGGTGCACCGCTTACGCAGCCTGGTGCTGACGGACGCCCACGGCGAGCCGGAGCTGTTGGTGCTGATCCTCAGCGACGCCACCGAGTGGGCCAGCGCCGAGCAGCGCTTCGAAAAAACCTTCAACGCCAACCCGGCGCCTGCAGTGATCTGCCGCCTCAGCGACCTGCGCTACATCAAGGTCAACCAGGGTTTTTTGGAGATGACCGGCTACAACCGCGACCAGGTCATCGGCAAATCCGTGTATGAACTGGACGTGCTGGAACAGGCC
This sequence comes from Pseudomonas onubensis, assembly GCF_965653655.1. Lineage (NCBI taxonomy): Bacteria > Pseudomonadati > Pseudomonadota > Gammaproteobacteria > Pseudomonadales > Pseudomonadaceae > Pseudomonas > Pseudomonas onubensis. Next base: position 122,925 of record NZ_CBFHAZ010000004.1, read on the forward strand.
GACCGCAAGGACCTGGCCATCCAGCGCCTGGGCGAAGGCGCAACCATCCCGCAGATGCAGGCTGAGCTGCGCCTGCCCGAAGGCGGCAGCAAACTGGTGATCGTCGCCGGCCAGCCGTTGGACATGAACGAGGAAGACTGCATGCTGTTTTCCTTCACCGACCTGGAACCACGGCGCAAGGCCGAAACCGCCTTGCGCCAGAGCGAAGAACGTTTCGCCAAATCCTTCCGCCTGACGCCGGTGCCGACCCTGGTGTGCAACGCCGCCAACCGGCAAGTGGTTGACATCAACGAAGCGTTCATGAACATCACCGGTTACACCAGTGAAGAACTGATCGGCAAGAACGTTGAGGACATCAACTTCATCGACAGCGCCCCCGCCTGCACGCAGTTGTTCACCACCCTGGAAAAGGCCGGCAACCTCGAAGGCCAGGACCTCAAGGTGCGCAAGAAAGGCAACGAGGTGATCGACTGTGTGGTCTCCGCTGACACGGTGATCATCGAGGACGTGCCCTGCTACCTGCTGGTGCTGATGAACATCACCGAACGCAAACGCTCGGAGCTGGAGCTGGTGGCGGCCATCGAGGAAGTGATGCAGGACGCCTCCTGGTTCAGCCAGACCCTGATCGAAAAACTGGCCAACGCCAAGAGCGTCAACAGCCCCAACCTGCCGAACGTGGCCTTCACCGACCTCACCGCCCGAGAGCGTGATGTGCTGGGTTTGATCTGCGAAGGCCTGGCCGACAAAGAGATCGCCTCGCGCCTGAAGCTTGCACCCAACACCGTGCGTAACCATGTAGCCACGGTGTACTCCAAACTCGGTGTACACAGCCGCAGCGCGGCCATTGTATGGGCCAGGGAGCGTGGCTTGTTTGCCGGCGAACTGCGCGTCAAAAGCAAACCATAGAGTGCAAATGCACTAGTGCGACCAGTGCAAATTCGCCTTATTGCACTGGCGCGTGCTGCTTAACCTTGAGGAGTGGGCGCAGGGCCTTTGGTCCCGCGCCGTAATGGTTTGATCTCTTCCAAGGAAAGCACGATGAAAAGCGAACAAGTCAAAGGCGCCGTAGAAAAAGTTGCCGGCAAGGCCCAGGGCTTTATCGGCGACCTCACCGGTGATGAACAATTGCACGCTGAAGGTGTGGCGCGTCAGGCGGCAGGTCAACTGCAGCAAACGTACGGCGACGCACTGGAGACCGTTGGTGATTTCGCCAAAAACAAACCCCTGACTACCGTGGCTGTCGTTGCCGGTATCGGTTTGCTTGTGGGCCTGTTGCTGCGTCGTCGTTGAGGAGGCCGAGGCCCATGTTTACCCTCTCTCAATTGCGCAACTGCATCGAAGAAGGTTTATCACCGCTGACCTGCGAATTCACCCTGTGCCGGGACGCGTCCCTGACCCTCAAGGTCTACGACGCCGAAACCGGCCGGGTTGACCTGGTGGTGACAGGCATCAGCACCAACCGGCTGCAAACTGCGCAAGAAGTGGCCAAAATGGTTGAAGAGTTGCGCTACGAACTGCAAAGCAACAACGTCGGCAAGCTCACGCTGGATGACTTGCCTTCAACGACGGCCCAATGAAAATCAAAAGGTGATGGGTGAGGTAACGCGACCGCTGTGGCCGGTTACCTTAACGCCAGCGCGAGGAAAACAGACCGATCAGCGCTTGACGGGGGTGATCTCAAGAATGGTGCCGTTGGTGGTTTTGAGCAGCACAAACTTGTCCCCGACCCGCGCCCATTGGCTGTCTGCCTCCGGCTGCTTGAGGCCGCGTTTTTTCCAGTCGCTGACCGCTGATTCCTTGCGCATCAGGATATCCGGGGCGCGATCACCTTCTTTTAGATCCCGCGTATTGATGCTCGAAGGCTGCACGGTTTCCTGGGGTGTATCACCGGCCTGCACGACAAAGCTGGCGGTGGACAGGCCAGCGGTGAGTAGCAGGCAAGCGGCAAAAGTCTTGGACTTCATGGGTGCTCCTTCAATGAATGATGCGTACCCAGGTTCCGACCGCAGGCGCATGGAATCATTCAAGTTTGTATCTTTCCTGTGGCGAGGGAGCTTGCTCCCTCGCCACAAGGGCTCTGAGCCTATAACCAGGCTGCGTCCCAGAGCGGATAATCGCCGATATGTTCCACCAGTCCCGCTCGCAGTGGGTTGCCAATGATGTAGCGTGCGATCTTAATAAGATCCTGCTCGGCGCGCGCCGCACGATCATGGTATCCGCTTTGCCAGAAAGCGCCCCGTGCATGGCAGGCTCGATTGATGTTCAACGTACTGCGCGACTTCACCCGCTTCACCACTTGTGGCAACGTTGCGGTTCTTAGTTCAAACAACCAATGAAAATGGTCTGGCATGATGACCCAAGCCAAAGAATTGACCAGTTCGAGGTCATGAGCCTGTTTGAACTCTGCCACTAACAACCGCCCCAAGCGAAAATTGGCAAACACCGGGCGGCGCTGATAAACCACGGCAGTTACCAAATAAGCTCGGCCCGCCTCGGAATAACGACCACGTCGCAATAGATGAGAATTGGGTTTCTGAAGCAATCCTTTGCCCCCGATTGAATGAATGATCCATTCACCCTAGCAAGCCACAGCAATACCTCCGTTCAATTCAGTTTCCCAATATGTCCACCCCCTGGGGCGAGGGAGCTTGCTCCCGCTGGGCTGCGCAGCAGCCCCAAAAAGGCTGGCCGAGTACCGCCTGAACCAACGCGGTGGGTCGATTGGGGCTGCTGCGCAACCCAGCGGGAGCAAGCTCCCTCGCCACAAAAGCTGTGCCACATCGATTGCCAACGTGAAATAAATCCTGTAATTTTTCATGAAATTTCTCGTCATAAATTTCATGAACCAACAACAAGAACTCGACGCCCTGGCCGTGCTCATCCACGACCTGCGCAAGCACAAGAAACTCACCCTCGCCCAACTCGCGCAAAAAATCGAGCGTTCGGTAGGTTTCCTGTCCCAGGTCGAACGCGGCCTGTCGCGCCCTACCGTGGCCGATCTCACTGCCATCAGCCACGCCTTGGATGTGCCCACCACCTACTTCTACAGCCTGCCCAAACCCAAGGCGGTGGACTGGGTCACGCGCCCCAATGAGCGGCGCACGGTGTATTACGCCAACGGCATCACCGACATTCTGGTCTCGCCCAGCATGCACGGCGCCTTCTCGATGCTCGACAGCCTGTTGGCGCCCGGTGCCAACAGTGGTGAGCAAACCATGAGCGACCGCGCCGAGCAGGCCGGTTTTGTGCTGGAGGGCGAGTTGACGCTGTGGGTAGAGGGCGAGACCGATTCGGTCACCCTCGGCCAAGGCGACAGCTTCCACCTGGCCAGTTTCGCCCATTGCCGCTACGCCAACCTGACTGATCTGCCCGCCCGCGTGTTGTGGGTTTACAACTAGGAGCAACACCCGTGAAAAGCCAATCCTCCACGTTGCTGGCCGAAGTACGGACCTTTCGCCAGAACCACCCCCAGGTGCGTTATGTCGACCTGATCGCCCTGGACATTCCCGGGCATTTCTACGGCAAGCGCTACCCGGTGGAGATGCTCGAAAAAGTCGCCGCCGGCGGCCCGTTGAAGCTGCCGCAAAATGCGGTGCTGCTGGGCGCCCAGGGCGGGTTGTTCAAGATTGGTGACTATTGCTTTCACGACGGCGACCCGGATGCCAACCGGCGCCTGGTGCCGGGTACGCTCAAGCCGGTGAGCTGGGAAGGCCAGCCGCTGGGGCAGATGCTGATCACCTCGGATGGCACCGACGCCCCGATTGAATTCGAACCCCGTGAAGTACTCGCCAGGGTACTGGAGCGCCTGCAGCACAAGGGCATTCACCCGGTGGTGGCGTTTGAGCTGGAGTTTTACCTGTTTGATAAAAAACTCGACGACGGCCTGCCGCAATTCGCCCGCGACCCGCGCAGTGATGACGCTGACGACCAGCCCAGCCTGCATATCGAGCGGTTGTCGCGCTTTAGTGAAGTGCTCGACGACATGGCGCAAACCGCCCAGGCCCAAGGCATCGACATCACGGTGATCACCGCCGAACTCGGCCCGGGCCAGTTCGAGATCAACTTCGGCCACTGCGACGACGGCCTGCGTGCCGCCGACTGGGCCGCGCTGTTCTGCCGCAGCACCCGTGGCGTGGCGCTCAAACATGGCTACCGCGCCAGCTTTATGGCCAAGCCTTACCTGCAATTTCCCGGCAGCGGCATGCACGTACATGTCAGCCTTTACGACGCAGCGGGCAACAATTTGCTCGCCGCCCATCAGCAGCAACCACTGCGCCACGCGGTGGCCGGCTGCCTGGAATTGTTGCCGCACTGCATGCCGATCTTCTCGCCCAACCACAACGCTTTCCGCCGCTTGGGTGGCACCGTGAACGCGGCTACTCGCGCCAGCTGGGGCTTTGAAGACCGCGACGCCTGCGTGCGTATTCCCGAGTCCGACCCGCGCAACCTACGCATCGAACACCGCCTGGCCAGTGCCGACGCCAACCCCTACCTGGTGCTGGCAGCGATCCTGGCAGGCTTGGAGCATGGCCTTGAAACCAGGCAAGAACCCATCGCGCCGCTGAACGAGGACCGTAATAGCGGCGCCGACTTCCCTCTGGAAATGCTCGACGCCGTGCGTGCCATGCAGCATCAAGCGGTGTTGCGCGATAAGCTGGGCGCCGAATTTATCGACGTGTACTGCGAAAACAAACGCCAGGACCACCTGGCCTTTCAACAAGAGATTAACGCGCGGGAATACCGCTGGTTTCTCTAGCCATGGAATCAACGATGACCGACCAAAGCGCCCCGGCCCTCAAGGAAATCTTCAACGTCAAACGCCTGCAACACATCGCCAGTGAAATGACCGCGGTGTACCCGGCATTTGACGCCAAAGGCTTTCTAAAGCACGCCAAAGCCGGGCTGGCCGAGTTGTCGGTGATGCAGCGCATGGCACGGGTCAGTGAGAGCCTGCATGCGGTAATCCCACTGGATTATGCGCAAACCCTCAAGCTGCTGTACGCCCTGGCTCCGCGCCTGAACAGTGCATTTGTATGCCTGTTCCTGGCGCACTACGTAGCCAGTTACGGGCAAAGTGACTTCAAGCGCTCCATGGCCGCGCTCAAACACTTCACCACTTTTGGCTCGGCCGAGTTCGCGATTCGCCCGTTCTTGTTGAACGACTTCGAGCGCACCCTGGCCGTGATGCAGCAGTGGTCGCTGGACGCCAACGAACATGTGCGCCGCCTCGCCAGTGAAGGCTCGCGCCCTCGCCTGCCGTGGTCCTTTCGCTTGGCCCAGGTGCAGGCCAACCCGCAGCTGTGCGCCCCGATCCTGGATAACCTCAAGGCCGACAGCAGCCTGTATGTACGCAAATCGGTGGCCAACCACCTCAACGACATCACCAAGGACCACCCGGACTGGGTGCTCAGCCTGATCGAAGGCTGGAACCTGGACAACCCGCACACGGCCTGGATCGCCCGGCACGCCTTGCGCAGCCTGATCAAACAAGGCAATACCCGCGCGCTGACGATCATGGGCGCCGGGGCCAAAGCCGAGGTGAACATTCACCACCTGAAAGTCACTCCGGCGGTGATCAACCTGGGTGAGCGCATCAACCTGTCTTTCAGCCTGGAGTCCACCGCCACCGCCGCGCAAAAACTGGTGGTGGACTACGCCATCGACTACGTAAAAAGCGCCGGCCACAGCGCGGCAAAGGTGTTCAAGCTCAAGGCCTTTACTCTCGGAGCAGGCGAACATCAGAGCATCCGCCGCGAACAACATATCCGTGAATTGACCACACGCAAGCACTACCCCGGCAAACATTGGGTGCACGTGCTAGTGAACGGGGAAAAGCTCGCCAGTGCCGAATTCGAACTACTAAAACCATGATACGAATCAAACAAAAGGCTCTATTACGGGCCTTTCAGCCATATTAATTGTCAGACAATCCTGGTCTTTGTTGTTGCGATCCATTATCATCCGCCGCCTTCTCACTACCCGTCGGGTAGTTGTTCCACTGTGTCACCCGAGGCGCCCATGTACCGTTTGTACCGTTTGTACCGTTTGTATCGTTTTTCGTTTCACTGCCCCTTGCTTGCCCTGAGCCTGGGGCTGGTTTCCCACTGTGCCAATGCCGCCCTGCAACCCATGGCCGAAGCCCCCCTGGCCAGCGACACCGAGGTGCATTGCCACTTCAACCGCGACGCCAGTACCGACTGCACCACCACCCAGCACTACACCATCCTCAAGCCCAACGGCCGCGAAATGCTCTCGCGCATCGACTTCGATTACGCCGAAGGCGACAGCTTTGAAGTGATCAGCGCGCAATCCACCCAGCCTGGCGCCAAGCCGGTCGCGCTGGACGCCGCACAGATCGACACGCGCACCGCGCCCAACCCGGACCAGGGCTTCAGCCGCTACAAGCAGACATCCCTGGCCTTCCCGAACCTGCGTATGGGCACAAAAATTCGCTTCACCGTACGTGAGCGGCGCGCCGCCAAACCGCTGGTGACCCAGTTTCACTACGCCCTCATGTTTGGCCCCAGCGCGTTCCGCCGCGACCACGTGAAAGCGCGCTTTACTGCCGAACGGCCAATCCAGTGGCGCAGCGAGTTGTTCGACGGCTTCAAGGTGACGGCATCCGCCAACGGCAAGACCCTGGACGTGGTGCAGAAAAAGCCGACCTATCTCAATTACATCAACGAATCCTCCAGCGCCGCGCTGCAACGCATCCCGCGCCTGGAAGTGGGCAGCGCCCTGGACCGCCAGGCGTATTTCGGTGATTTCGCCCAGCGTTACAACCAGATCCTCGGCGCCAACCTGCCGGCGCAAGCGGCCGCTGCCGTCGCCGCCGCACGCAACCTGGCGCCGGCACAACAGGTCGAAACGCTGATGCAGCACATCAACGACCACTACCGCTACCTGGGCGACTGGCGCGCTACAGAGCGCGGTTATGTGCCGTTCAACCTGGCGGAAATCGAGCAGCATGGTTATGGCGACTGCAAAGACCTGGCGATCCTGCTGACCGCAATGCTCAAAGCCAGCGGCATCAAGGCCGAGACCGCCTGGGTCAGCCGTGGCGACGTAGCGTTCTCATTGCTGATCCCTGGCACCAACGCGGCGAACCACGCCATTGTGCGTGCCGAAGTCGACGGCCAGGTCTGGTGGCTCGACCCGACCAACCCGGTGTTCGCCCCCGGCCAGACCATGCCCGACATTCAGGACCGCTGGGTGCTGGTCAATGATGCTCAGGGCCAGGTACGCGAAGAACAGACCCCGCTGGAACGCCCGGAAACCACCCTGCGCCTGGACAAAAAAGTACACTTCGACAAGCAAGGCAATGGCGCCACCCAGGCCACCATCACCTTCAGCCGCCTGCCGCTGATGCAAATGAGCGTCGCCGACCGCCAACAAGGCACCACCGCTACCGACCAGAACATCTGCGGTAACTTCGGCAACGAAATCAGCGACTGCAAAATCACCCGCCAGCCCACCGCTTTCGTGGTGCACGACGGCTATACCGTCAACGCCAGCATGAACGACCAGCGCGCACTGGAAAAGCTCGCAAACGACTACGTTTATACCGACGAGTCACTCAAGGGCCGCTGGGACGGTTTCATCAACTATCGCCGCTATGATCAACAGGCTGATCTTTACCTGGGCAACCCGCAAACCTACGACTACAGCTTCACGCTGACCGGTGGGCAAATGGCAAAAGCCATCCCCGGCTGCCAGGTGCGCTCGCCATGGTACGACCTGGATCTGGACGGCAAGCTTATGGATAACGGGCTGCAGTATCACTATCGCCTGAGCCAGAAAATACGCTGGCTGACCCATGCTGAAGTTTCCAGCGAGGCGTTTGGCAAGATGATCGACGAGGCGCGTGCGTGTACCGAGCAGGTGCATCAGGTGGTGAAGCTCTAAAAACTCACTGACACAACACAGAACCAATGTGGGAGCGGGCTTGCTCGCGAAAGCGGTGGATCAGTTAATACATCTGCTGACTGACAC